>JAJQDG010000239.1 GCA_021202305.1 Candidatus Gastranaerophilales bacterium | reverse complement strand
AAATTATGTAGTAAAATAACAACAAAGGGGGTTTTATGGAACTTGATTTGATAAGAAAAAAAGATATAGAAGTTGCAAATTATATTGAAAGTGAACTTTTGCGCCAGCAGAATACAATTGAATTGATTGCATCTGAAAATTTTACATCAACTGCGGTTATGGCTGCGCAGGGAAGCGTTTTAACAAATAAATATGCAGAAGGCAAACCCTACAAACGTTTTTATAACGGATGCGAAAACGTAGATAAAATTGAAGAATTGGCTCAGGAAAGATGCAAAAAACTTTTCGGGTGCGATCATGCAAATGTTCAGCCGCATTCGGGCGCACAAGCCAATATGGCAGTATTTTTATATGCCTTAAAGCCAAATGATACCGTCATGGGTATGGATTTATCAAACGGCGGACATTTAACCCATGGTTCCCCTGTTAATTTTTCCGGACTTTATTTCAACATAGTAAGTTACGGCGTAAATGAAAATGGCGAAATTGATTATGACAAGCTTGAAAAACTTGCTCTTGAACACAAGCCGAAATTAATCATAGCAGGCGCCTCAAATTATTCCAAAATTATTGATTTTGCAAGGTTTAAAGAAATAGCGGATAAAACCGGCGCATACTTAATGGCTGATATTGCACATATTGCAGCGCTTGTAGCGGGCGGTGTACATCCTTCACCTGTTCCTTATGCTGATTTTGTAACCACTACGACACATAAAACCCTGAGAGGGCCGCGCGGCGGAATTATTATGTGCAGGGAAGAACATGCCAATGGTATAGATAAAGCAGTGTTCCCAGGGGTTCAGGGCGGGCCTTTGGAACATGTTATTGCAGCCAAAGCGGTTGCGCTTTTAGAAGCATTGCAGCCTGAATTTATAGAGTATGCAAATCAAATTATAAAAAATGCAAAAACTCTTGCAAATACCCTTATGGATGAGGGTATAGATATTGTTGGCAGCGGTACTGAAAACCACCTTATGACGGTTAATTTAATAAAGCTTGGTAAAACAGGAAAAGAAGCTGCAAATGAACTTGAAGAAATAGGTATTACTGCAAATAAAAATACAGTACCGAATGACCCTAAAAGCCCCTTTGTAACATCCGGCGTCAGAATCGGTGTACCCGCCGCAACAACAAGAGGCTTTAAAGAAGAAGAAATGGTTGAAATCGGTAAAATAATTGCTGATTGCATTTTAGAGCGCGACAGTAAAGAAAATTTAAGAAAAAGAACAATGGCGCTTTGCGAAAAATTTCCTTTATATCCTGAATTGAATGCAAAATGCTGTTTGTAAATCAAGTGCAAGTTTGGCAATTTTTTTTATTGTGCAGTTTTGTATAATCAGAATAAAAAGGAGATAAAATGAATATTTCAAAAATTTCAGGCCCTCTGTCAAAAAATACTAATACAAGTTTTGTTGATAAAACTGCAACCGAAATACCCGCAAAACTCAGGTTAAATCATATGGGTATAAAGGTGGAAGATACGAGTTTTGTTGATAGATTTGTCGCAAAAAATACAAAACCTAATCTGCTTACCAGAATAAAAAATATTTTTACCGGGAATAAATAAATTTTACACCGAATATCAATTAACAGGCTTATTTTCCGATACAAATATAATTAAATCCGGCTTCTTTCAGGCGTTTTGAATCGTATTGATTTCTGCCATCGAAAATAACCGGCTTTTTTAGTAAAAACTTGATTTTTTCAAAATCAGGGCGGCGAAATTCGTTCCATTCGGTTAAAAGCAGCATAGCATCAGCATTTTCAAGTGCACCGTAAGAATCTTTTGCATAGTTTATTTTATTCCCGAAAATTTCGCCGGCGTTATCAATAGCTTTCGGGTCATAGGCGTTTACAAAAGCGCCTAATGATAATAATTTTTCAATAATTGTAATTGAAGGAGCTTCGCGCATATCATTTGTTTTGGGTTTAAAAGCCAAACCCCAGACGGCAAAAGTTTTCCCTTTTATGTCGTTATTATAAAAATTTAAAATTTTATTGACGAAAATATCTCTCTGGTTATTATTTATAAAATCAGCAGCTCTCAAAAGCTTTGAGGTGCTGTTATAATCGTCTGCGGTTTTAATGAGCGCTTTTACATCTTTAGGAAAGCAGCTGCCCCCGTATCCAAGCCCAGCAAAAAGAAATTGCGCCCCTATTCTTTTATCCGTACACATTCCTATGCGCACCATATCTGCATTTGCGCCTACTTTTTCGCACAAATTTGCAATTTCGTTTGCGTATGAAATTTTAACTGCCAAAAATGAATTTGAAGCATATTTTGTCATTTCCGCAGATTTGATATCCATTAATATAACGGGGTTCCCCGTTCTTAAAAAAGGAGCGTATAATTCCTGCATAATTTCAGAAGCTTTTTTTGAATCAGAACCAATTATTACTCTATCCGGCTTTAAAAAATCATCCACTGCGGCACCCTGTTTTAAAAACTCGGGATTTGATACAACATCAAATTCAAATTTTGCATTTTCCGCAATAATGTCATGAACTTTTTGCGCCGTGCCGACAGGAACCGTGGATTTATCAACAATTACTTTATATTCATTGATTGATTTTCCTATTTTGGAAGCAACATCGTAAACTGCGCTCAAATCAGCACTGCCGTCATTTTTTTGAGGAGTACCTACTGCAATGAAACAAATTAGTGAATTTTTGACGGCATAATCGATGTCAAAAGTAAATTCAAGCCGTTTTTCTTTTACATTTGAGCGGATTAATTCTTCAAGCCCCGGTTCATATATTGGAATTATGCCTTTTTTTAGTTTTTCAAGTTTTTCTGTATCAGAATCTGCGCAAATTACATTATTGCCCATTTCAGCAAGGCATGTTCCGACCACAAGCCCGACATATCCTGTTCCTATCACGCATATTTTCATTTCAGCTCCTTGAAATATTCAATTGTTTTTAAAAGCCCGTTTTCAAGAGAAATATTGGGTTTCCAATCAAGCTTTTCACCTGCAAGAGTTATATCCGGTTTTCTTTGAACAGGATCATCCGATGGCAGCGGGCAAAAAACTATTTTTGAGTTTGAATTTGTCATTTTTATAATGAGTTTTGCAAAATCTAAAATACTTGTTTCGCAAGGGTTTCCAAGATTAACAGGACCTAAAAATTCTTTTTTATTTTCCATCATTCTTATTAAGCCCTCAACCAAATCCGAAACATAACAGAATGAACGTGTTTGAGAGCCGTCCCCGTATATTGTTATATCTTTATTATTAAGAGCCTGCACAATAAAATTGGAAACAACCCGCCCATCATTTTTATCCATTCTCGTTCCGTAAGTGTTAAAAATTCTGACAACCCTGATATCAACATTATTTTGACGGTGATAATCAAACATAAGAGTTTCCGCCATGCGTTTTCCTTCATCATAACAGCTTCTTATACCTATGGGATTTACATTTCCCCAGTACGTTTCTTTTTGCGGATGAGATGAGGGATTACCGTAAATTTCACTTGTAGAAGCCTGTAAAATGCGCGCCTTGCATCTTTTTGCAAGCCCCAGCATATTTATAATTCCAAGAACGGAAGTTTTGGCAGTTTTAATCGGGTTATATTGGTAATGCGGCGGCGAAGCAGGACATGCCAGATTATAAATTTCGTCAACCTCAATAAAATATTCTTTTGTAACATCGTGCCTTACAAGTTCAAATTTGTTATTAGAAAGCAAATGGCGGATTGAATTTTTAGAGCCTGTAAAAAAATTATCAAGGCAAATTACATCATTGCCGCGTCTTAAAAGTTCTTCACACAGGTGGCTTCCTATAAACCCCGCGCCTCCTGTTACTAAAACTCTTTTCATTGATTTTCCCTTTCGGTTTTATAATACCATAACTTGACTTACCAGCAAAATTATTTAATAATCAAAAAAGGTTCAGGGCGAGTGGCGAAACTGGTAGACGCACCAGATTTAGGATCTGGCGCAGCGATGTGTATGGGTTCGAGTCCCTTCTCGCCCAAGCTTTTTCCCTTATTTATATAAGTTTTATCAAAAGGGCTCGTGCGGGACACAAGTTGTTCCAACTTGTCCTCTCGGTCAAGAGTAACATTTAGTTACTCTTTCCCTCGGCAGAGTCTTCTCGCCCAAGCTTTTCCCCTTATTTATATAAGTTTTATCAAAAAGGCTCGTTGGGGATGTAAGCTATTCCAAAAATTTGCGGGTTTTACAAGTTTTTGTTTAGTATTTTCTTCCTTTTTGTTATTATTAAACTATGAAATTTGACATCAGAAAATATATCTTTGCAAATATTATTGCCGTAATGCAATATTTTCTTGTTATTTTGACGATTGTGCGTTATAACATAGAATTTCCTCCAAGTCAGCCAGGGTGGGGCGAAGGCCCCATGATTTCTGATGAAGAAGCGGCTTTTGTAGAGGCTCTGCTTGTTTATCTTTTTTTCTGGCTTGCTTCACTTTTGCTGCTTCCCATTGAAATTATAGTTAGATTTTTAT
>JAJQDG010000035.1 GCA_021202305.1 Candidatus Gastranaerophilales bacterium | reverse complement strand
GTCCTGATTTACATATGTTTTCGCATTTGTAACATTATGTTTTCTGAAAAATTTATGCAGATTTTTACCAACGCCCCAAACTTCCTGAATAGGGGTTTTTTCAAGAATGTTGTTTAGATTTTCATCATTAATTTCAAAAACACCTTCATATTTTGAATTAATGCGTTTTCTTGTATTATTTTTTGCAATTTCGCTTGCTATCTTAGCAAGGGTTTTTGTTTTTGCAACGCCGATTGAAACTTCTATTCCGATTTCATTTTTTATTTCCTGTCTTATTTTTTCCGCAATTTTTGCCATGGGAAGTTTATACATTTTTTCGCATCCTGACATATCTAAAAATGCTTCATCAATTGAATAGACTTCAACGCAGGGGGTGTATTCGCCCAATTTAGCCATAATTTTTTTTGAGATTTTTGAATATTTAGATAAGTTCCCTGACAGATATGCAACATTTTTAAACTTCTTTTTTGCCATGAAATACGGCAGTCCCATAGGCACTCCCAAATCTTTTGCTTCGTTAGAGCGTGCAACTATACAGCCGTCATTATTGCTTAATACGCACACGGGCTTACTTTTTAAGGCAGGATTAAAAAGCTGCTCGCATGAAACAAAAAAATTATTGCAATCAACCAGTAAAATCATTTTATTTTTCTTACAACCCCTGTTACTTTTCCGAAAACTTCAAATTTAAATTTAGGTTTCATTGGTTTATATAAGGGGTTTGCTGCTTCAAGCCATACATCTGCGCCGTCATTTTTATAAATTTTCAGCGTATAAATATCGTCAATATTCGCAACTACAATATCAGAATTCTCAACATTTGAAGTTTTTTTAACAATGACCATGTCGCCTTCATAAATTCCAAGACCAATCATTGAGTCGCCCGTAACATTAAAAATAAAAATTGAGGGGTTTGATATACAAAATTCTTTGTCCAGCGATATCATTTTTTCAATATCATCACCAAACGCGTTTTGAAATCCTGCGCGCACGGCAGTTGCAAAAACCGGCGCCTTAATATTATCTTTTTTCATACAAATATTTTCACGCATATTAAACAAAAAAGCAAACCATTCCGTAAAAAAGGGGCGGATTCAGCCGCCCCGATTATTTTAATGACACATGGAAAGCAAAACGCCCGCAGCAACGGCAGAGCCGATGACTCCTGCAACATTCGGCCCCATAGCATGCATTAGAAGATAATTTTGATTATTTTCTTCCAATCCGACTTTGTTTACAACCCTTGCTGCCATAGGAACAGCGGAAACACCCGCAGCGCCGATTAAAGGATTAATCGGATTTTTAGAAAGTTTGTTGAGAATTTTTGCAAATATAACTCCCATTGCGGTTGCCAAACCAAAAGCAACAATGCCCAGAATAAGAATAAATAAAGTCTGGATTGTTAAGAATTGTCCTGATGAAAGTTTTGAGCCGACAGAAAGCCCCAAAAATATAGTAACAATATTGATAAGTTCATTCTGCATGGTTTTTGAAAGCCTATCAACAACACCTGCTTCTCTGCACAAATTGCCAAAAGCAAACATGCCAACCAGAGGACATGCATCGGGCAAAAATAAAATGCAAAGTCCCAAAACCAAAAGCGGGAAAACAATTTTTTCTCTTTGGGAAACTGCACGCAGTTGCACCATTTCAATTTTTCTTTCCTCTTTGGTAGTCAAAAGGCGCATTATAGGCGGCTGTATTACAGGCACAAGAGCCATATAAGAATATGCGGCAACAGCAATTGCGCCAAGAAGTTCAGGCGCCAATTTACTTGTAACATAAATGGAAGTAGGTCCGTCTGCGCCCCCTATAATGCCGATTGAAGCAGCTTGCGGCATTGTAAAACCAAAACAGCAAAGCGCTAAAAGCAATGCGCCGAAAATGCCAAATTGAGCCGCTCCGCCTAACAGGGCAGTTATCGGATTTGCAATTAACGGCCCGAAATCAGTCATAGCACCCACGCCCATAAATATTATTAAAGGAAATAAGCCCCTGTGGATACCCATTTCATAAACTATTCCTAAAAATCCGTTAGTATCTGCAATGCCTGCTAACGGTATATTTGATAAAATTCCGCCGAATGCAATTGGAACCAAAAGAAGGGGTTCAAATTGTTTTTTGATACCAAGCCAGAGCAAAAAACAGCACACTAAAAGCATAATGGGCGAACCATATTGATGTAAAATTTGTTCTGCGCCGCATAATGAAGGGTCTGCGGGCAAAATCATATTTGCAAGACCGGTAGAAGTCCAAAGGGCTTTTAAACTTTCTAAAAAATCCATTTTACCCCTCCTAACCTATAACAACCAGTACTTGAGAGTTTTTAACCTGCTCGCCTACCGAAACCTCAATGCTTTTTATTACACCTGATTTTGGAGATTTTATTTCGGTTTCCATTTTCATTGCCTCAAGAACCAGAATTACATCTCCTTCTTCAATGGAATCGCCCTCTGAAACGTTAATTTTAAGAACAGCTCCGGGCAGCGCCGCTTTTATCGGCGTACCTTCTGAAGGTGCAACGCCTGATTTTGCTTCAATGCCGTCTTTAACCGAAATATCGTAAGCATTTCCGTTGACAATGGCTTTTGAACCTTCAATTCTGACGGAATATTTTTTGTTATTAACAGAAACCGTATATCCGTCGGGTTTTTCACCTGACGGTGTTTCTTTTTTAACATCGGCATTTTTCCTGACGCCAATCTGCCCTTTACCTTGAAGGAATAAAATCCCTTTTTCTTTGCAGGCGGCTGCAATAAAGGTATTTTCGTCATTTACCGGAAGTCCTGCATCTTGAAGCATTTTGACCGCAGGCGCAATACCTTTATCAGGGTCTTTTTCATTTATTTCAAGAACCGTTTCCGTTGTCGGAGGCAATTCAAGTTGTTTGCTTGCAAGCTCAACAATCTCGCTGTCGGGTTCGCAAGGAGTTTTGCCAAAATAACCCAGAACCATTTTTCCGTATCCTTCAGTTATTTTTGCCCAATTACCAAACATAACGTTTGAGTATGCCTGTTGGAAATAAAACTGTGAAACGGGCGTAACGCTTGTTGCAAAACCGCCCTTTTCAACAACCTCTTTCATTGCGGCAACAACTTCCGGAAATCTGTCCATTGTGCCATTATCGCGCATCATCTGAGTGTTAGCCGTTAAAGCGCCGCCCGGCAGAGGTGATGATATAATCATCGGATTAACGGAAAGTGCCTCGGGAGGAAGGAAATAATCTTTCATGCAATCCTTGAAAACTTCTTCTGTTTCAAGAATTTTTTCAATATCAATTCCTAAATCGTACTCGCTGCCTTTAAGCGCATGCCACATAGAAACTATATCAGGCTGGCTTGTTCCGCCTGAAACGGGCTTCATTGCGAGGTCTATACCATCAGCGCCGCCGTCAAGCGCCGCAATGTACGCTGCAAGCCCTGTTCCTGCCGTTTCATGAGAATGAAAGCGGATGTGCATATCGCCGCCCAAAATTTCGCGCGTTTTTTTGATTGTTTCATATACTTTTCTCGGCGCCGAAGTCCCCGAGGCATCTTTAAAAGCAAGCGAACTGAAGGGAATGCCGGCATCTAAGATATTTTTTAAAACTCTTATATAAAAATCTACATCATGAGCGCCGCTGCAGCCTATGGGAAGCTCCATCATAGTGATTGTAACTTCATGTTTTAAGCCGTTATCAACAATGCACTGCCCTGAATATATAAGATTATTTACATCATTCAAGGCATCAAAGTTTCTGATTGTTGTCATGCCGTGTTTTTTAAACATTTTAGCATGTAAATTAATAATATCTTTAGGCTGTGAATCAAGCCCTACAACATTTACACCCCTTGCAAGAGTTTGCAGGTTAACATCAGCGCCCACGGTTTTTCTGATCGTATCCATCATATCAAAAGCATTTTCGTTGCAATAAAAAATAGGTGATTGAAACCTTGCGCCGCCGCCCACTTCAAAATGGCGAATGCCTGCAGCAACTGCAGATTCAAGTGCGGGCAAAAAATCTTTTGTGAACACTCTTGCGCCGTATACGGATTGAAACCCGTCGCGAAACGAAGTATCCATAACTTTAATCTGTTTTTTTGTCATTTTATCCTCTTTCTCCTTTTAAGTGCCGTAACAAAATTTATATATATGATAATTCCTTTTCAATTCCGTTTATAAGGAACTTATCATAATTTTCTTCAAAATGCGTCATAAAGCGGTTTAAAAACGCTGATTTATCAACGGTTTTGCCCGTTTCATTGAAAATTGAAGTTGCCTTTATATCAATTTTTTCCAAGTCTTCTTTTTCAAGATTTAAATTTATTCCTATTCCAACTACAACGCCTTTAAATTCCGTTCCCTGAAATACGGATTCTGCCAGAATGCCGCATATTTTTTTATTTGCAATAAGAATGTCGTTAGGAAATTTAAAATCAGGCTTTAGCCCGTATTCAACAATAATTTCTGAAACTATGATTCTTGAAATCCTTGTTAAT
>JAJQDG010000145.1 GCA_021202305.1 Candidatus Gastranaerophilales bacterium | reverse complement strand
TAGATTTTTTAAAACAAAAATTTTTTATAAACGATTTAGCGCGCATACAAAAATACTTGCCTTCACCCTTGCGGAAGTTTTAATCACCCTTGCAATAATAGGTGTTGTTGCTGCAATGACAATACCGGCTCTTTTAAGGCATACGGAAAATCAAGAGTTTATTTCTGCGTATAAAAAAATGTTCTCAACCATAAATGACGTCTATACCCAAATAAAATATGAAAACGGCGACACATTAGAGGGGGTTTTTCCATCACACGATGATTATCTTACTATATTTTCAAATTATTTATCAAAAAGTAAAATCTGCACATCCGGCACTACGGCAAAAAATTGCTGGCATGAAAAATGGTATGGTCTAGATAATTCAACGCTCACAAGCACGGAAAATTCGTTTCCTTCTTTAATATTAAATGACGGCAGTATTATATTATTTTGGAATATGTCATCCAAATGCACAGGAACAACAGAATTAAAAACTGCAACGGGCTGCGCAAGATTAAGAACGGATATAAACGGGTTTAAAGGTCCAAATAAAATAGGACGGGATATATTCGACTTTTATATCCTGCAAGATAAGGTTATTGCGCGCGGAGACCCGTTATCAAGTACTTCCATGAATGATAAACAAGGGTGGGGCAAGGGATATAAAATTTTAACAACAGGTAAATTAGACTAATTATTTTGGGGTTGAAATTTGTAAAAAACTTAATTTTCATTAAAATAGTAACTAATGAAAAAATTCTTCATAATTTTATTATTTTTAATTTGTCTGCCCGCATACAGTGAAACTCTGCGCGCAAATGTCAGCTATGATGAACTTATAAAAGGCTTTTCCGGCACATGGCATGTAACTTCAAAAATTGATTCTGCAACAAATTATTCAATATTTAATAAATTAAGCGTTGATATTTGGAACTTATCGGGTTCGGGGAACGTCTTAATTTTAGAAAATGCACTGACAGGCGCAATTTCAAATATTAAAATAGATAATCCCGATAAAACTTTAAACGGGAGGGAATTAAAATTTACAAGAGTTAAGGAATATAAAGACGGCGCATATATATACAAACACACGGAAATGCCTGAATTTGTACTGAATGGCAAAGTATTTAAGGGGTACGATACTTTAAAAATAGAAAAATTCGATACGGAAGGCAAACTGATTTCCGTTGATGTAGTAAAATATAAAGTAGTCGGTCAAAAAATAGCAGGAGAGTAAAATTGGAAGAAAAAATTTTTGACTGCATTGTTCTGGGCGGAGGTCCCGCCGGAATTAATGCCGCATTATACGCACTCAGGGGCAATGCAAAAACTTGTATTATAGATACATCAACGCTCGGGGGGCAGCCTGTTAATTATCTTGAAATTGAAAATTATCTGGGGTTTCCTTCAATTAACGGGTATGAATTATCTGAAAAATTTGAAGAGCATTTGGATAAATTCAACTGTGAAAAATTTCCGAATGAAGAAATTCAATTTATTGATTTAACCGGCGAAATTAAAATAATTAAAACTTTAAAAAATGTTTTTAAAGGAAGAACCGTTATTTTGGCAACCGGTGCTTCTGCATCAAAATTAGGGATAAAAGGCGAAAAAGAATATATAGGTCATGGTGTCAGCTATTGTGCAGTTTGCGACGGAGGATTTTATAAAGAAAAAAATGTTCTTGTAATAGGCGGCGGCAATGCCGCAGTTGAAGAAGGATGTTATCTTACTAAATTTGCAAAAAAAGTATACATAATGCACAGAAGAAATGAATTGCGCGCTGACAAAATTGTTCAGCAAAGAGCCTTTGAAAATGAAAAAGTTGAATTTATTTTTGACTCAATTCCGCTTGAAATAACGGGTGAAAATAATCATGTTTCAAAAGTCAGCTATAAAAATTTAAAAACCGCCAAAACGGATACAATCTCTGTTGAAGGGGTTTTTCCTTATATTGGTTTTACTCCGAATGCAAAGCATTTTTCAGGGCAAATAATGCAGGATGAAAAGGGATTTATTCTTGTTGATTCTTGTATGCGCACAAGCGAACTCGGCGTTTTTGCCGCGGGAGATGTCAGAAAAACGCCGTTGCGGCAGGTAATAACGGCTGTTTCGGACGGTGCGGTTGCAGGTGTCTATGCGGTTAAATATTTAGAAGAATTAAAAACAGTTTCAAAAAAGGAGATTTTAAGTGCTTAAAACCGATGCAGTAGTTTTTAACGGCAGACTTAACTTTATAAAAGATTACGAAATTGATGATATCAAGCCTGATTATGCCTTAATAAAGCCTGTTTTGCTTGGAATTTGCAACACGGATGAAGAAATAACAAAAGGTTATATGGGGTTTAGGGGCGTATTAGGACATGAATTTACAGGTATAGTTGAAGATGTAAACGGTTCAGGCGAAACAAGGGCAAAATTTATAGGAAAACGCGTTACGGGCGGAATAAATTTAGGGTGTAATGCCTGCTTGAATTGTTTATCCGGTATGGAGCGCCACTGCAAAAATCGCCAAACGCTTGGAATTTACAATAAAGACGGCTGTTTCAGCAGAAAGTTTACACTTCCTGTTTCAAATTTACTTTTGGTTCCGGATAACGTCAGTGATGAAACAGCGGTTTTTATTGAACCTCTTGCTGCAGCTTATGAAATTTTAGAGCAGGTTCATATAAAGCCTTTGGATAAAGTTTTAATTCTAGGCGACGGGAAACTCGGGCTTTGCATTTCTCTAATTTTTTCATCACTCAATATAGATTTTATTCTGATTGGAAAGCATGAAAATAAACTGGAAGCTGCAAAAAAAATGGGTGCAAATATAAAACATTTCTCGGAAATATCTTCCTTTGAAAATGAAAGTTTTGATATTGTAATAGAAGCAACAGGTTCAACAGGCGGGTTTGAAACCGCAGTTTCCATGGTGCGCCCCAGAGGTATTTTAGTTTTAAAAAGCACAATTGCGGCAAAAGAAGGATTAAACCTTGCAAAAATAGTTGTAAATGAAATAACAATAATAGGTTCCAGGTGCGGCAGGTTTGAACCCGTTATGAGGCTTATGGAAAAAGGAAAAATTGATACAGCGCCCTTAATAAGTTCAATTGTTCCTTTTGAGGATGCGCTTTATGCTTTTGAATTAAACCGCAAAAAAGAGAGCATAAAAATTTTATTAAAACCATAGGAGGATGCGAGAAAAATTTTAATTTTTCCGCAAGCTCATAGTAAAAAAAATTGTTTACCGTTTTTATATAATGTGTTATAATGGTAGTAATTATTAAGTGAGGTTGAAATTATGAATTTTAGACATGGATCACTTGAAAGTATTATATTAAATGCTCTGTGGGAGCTTGAATCTGCGGGCGTATACAAAAACTCGGTAAAGGATGTTTTTGATTACATTTGCGCATGCCAGACAACAAAAAGGGCATACACAACCGTCAAAACGGTCATGGACAGATTGCACGAAAAAGAAGTATTACTCAGAATTAAGCAGGGTAAAAAGTTTTACTATAGAACGGCATATTCAAATACAGATATAATAATTAATTCTCTAAAGAAAATCGCAATTCAATATTGCAATTCTGATATGAATAAACTCATTTGTGTTGCCAAATCAATTGCGAATGAAGATATTTCAGAACAAAAAATTAACATAGGCTAAAGTGGACATTATTCATACCCGCCGTTTTGCTGCGAAAATTTTGGTTGAAGTTCTTTTAGGAAAGTTGACCGTGCTTGAAGCACTTAAAACTTTCCCTAAAGAGTGTGCCGATGAATCCGTAAAAGTTTGTTTTCATATTCTTGTACACTTTGAATCTGATGAAGATATAAGAAAAAAAGACCCCCTGTATAAAGAAGCGCAGGATAATTTTATCGTTGAAACAGCGCAAACTCTGGCTAAAGGGGAAGCATTGCCGGTAAACATTATTCAAGAATATACCGATTATTACAACGATGATTTATTTTATCGTAAAATGACAAAAGAAAATATCTTAAAAAGGCTGTTAAAACAAATCAACTTATGAAAATTCCGTTTTGTACAGAAACAAAAAAAAAACTATCACAGGGCGCAATTGAGTTTCTTGCGGTATTTGTGCTTCTTTTTACTTTTTTTATGATTTTAGTTGATACCGCACTGTTTTTTAGAGGTATATATATGGTGCAGACTGCATCAGATGAAGCTCTGGCAAGGTTGACTTCGGAACATTTATGCTCGTCTGACCTTGCGGACACCTCCGAAATATTGTCAACGGTTTCTGATGCTTATTTTGGCGTTAATGTAAATTTTAGCGTGAGCGAAGCGGATAATATTTATACATTTTCAGGCGGCAATTTTTATTATATTCTTTATTGCAGAAGCGGATATGTCCCTGACGCGCTTGAACTTTGCTACAATTACAACGGGCTTTTAATGTTTAGAAATCATCAAATTTGCTCCGGGTTTTCGGCTAACACAAATTATTTTTAAATGTTGCATTGAATCTTTTGAAATGATAATATCAATTGTATAATCAGTATAAAGGAAGTTGTTTTGAAATCCGTTGATATTATAG
>JAJQDG010000233.1 GCA_021202305.1 Candidatus Gastranaerophilales bacterium | reverse complement strand
CGCCGTAATGTTACGAGCGGGTGTCATCCACCCGCTCTTCACACCGGCTTCGCGGGCAATTTTTTAATTGAAAAATACTTTATAAATATAAGAGGATTTATTAAAGGGGCATTTTTTATGGGTGATTTTCAAGTAAACAATCTTGTATCCGAATCGAGTTTTTTGACAAATCCGCAAGACTTTTTAAAAGATTGCAGAAGCGACTATACATCGGTATTTGGAAACGCGGTTATGGATGTAAGCGTACCCGTATTCAGCGAAGATGAAAATAACGCAACGCCTTTTTCTTATGATAACGTTATGAATATATATGATGAACCTGAAGCGGATTGTGATTACGGAGATTCGGATGATGAACCTGTATCGAGCTTGCAGTTTGAATGCTGATTAATCTTTTAAATTGAATCATATTCTCTTTTTAATTCTTTTAATTTTTGTTCTAATTGTGCAATGTTATCGTCAATGTGAACATTTTTAAGCTTGAAACTTATTTCTGTTCTGCGTTTTTTGAGGGCTTTTATTTCGGCGCGTATTTTATTTACATCACAGCCGCTTTCGTTTAATTCGGATAAAATATCTCTTAATTCTGCAAGCCTTTCATCTGAATCTTGTGATGAATGCGTGCTTGCAATCAGACTATCATAACTTTTTTTAAGTTTTTGAATTTTGTTCAATAATTTTGTCTTTTCTTTGATTTTTTCTTCTATATCTTCAACTGTTTCATACGGCGGGTGTACATTTGTTTCAGGGTTTTGTTCATCTTTGGGCATTTGTTTTGCCCAATCTACCATTTGAACATATTCTTCATCGCCTTCTAATTTTGTTTTTGCTCTTTTAGTTTTGTCAAGCGCTCTTTCTATTTTATCAATTTTCGCGATTAAAATTTCTTGTTTTTCTTTTCTTTCTAATTCAGCCGTATACATTTCAAGCGTTTTAGGATCGGGTTTTTTAAGTTTCAATTCGCCATTTGTTGCATTTGAAATTGCACAAATTATTTCATCAACATAAGTATCTAAATATTCATCATCATCAAGTGTTCCGTCAAAAATCATTTGTGAAACGGAATCTATATATTTTTGCAGATTATAAGGCATTTCAGGGTGAATTTTAAACCAATCATGATACGGCATATTACCCCTTTTTGAGTTGCATTCTCCGCACATGGGAATATAATTTGCAGTGTTATTTTCGCCGCCTTTAGAATGCGCCTGTACGTGTTCTGTTGTAACAATTGAAGGAAGAACAAGCCTTCTTGCTATTTCTTCATTGCTTCTGTTTCTGGAATATTTTACATAAAAGGCATTTTTATTTGATTCTGAATTCGGCATTTCCTGTGCCATTTTTACTATTCCGTTAAGAAGCTCAATTTCATTTTCATCCTCCGCATTTTTATATTTATCTCTAATTTCTTCTATTGACCCGATAAATTCTTTCCTTTTGAAAAAACTGTCCTGACCTGATTTCAGAATTTTTTCTTCAGCAGTATCGAGGGCTGTTTCCATATCTTTTCTTTTGTCATCAGAAAGCTTTTTTGATTCTTCTCTCATTTGTGAAAGAATTTTTCTCTGCGAGTTTTCAAGATTTGTTTTTGCATCTGCCGCCAGTAGTGTTGTCGCAGTTTTTAAATCCGCTTCGGGGTAATCATTAAGCAATTCAACCATTTCTTCGGAAATTACGCGCTCAACCCCTCTATAATATGGAGCTTTTTCAAGAAGTGTATCACTGAGTTTGCATCCTTTTCTGCCGCTTGCTTTGTTTGCAAATGAATTAACCTGCTTATTAGTCAGCATAACCTGCCCGCAAGAGGGGCATTCGAGTTTGTATACCTTTTTCATCGGAAAATTTCCGGTAGAACAGGGCATTCCTTTGAAGGATACTGAATTTTCGCCTAAAAACTGATTTTTGTATGAAAAAATGTCTGTTGCCGGCGTTTGTCTTTCATTTTTCCGGTTTTTGTATAAATTATCGTATCTTTTAGGGGTATTTGAATATATTCTAACGGGCAAAACTCTCATTTATTGCTCCTCGTTAGTCAAAATAGCAATTAATGTATCATCATCGGGGGTATAAATTGCATGTTGCAGCTGGTTTCCATATCTTGCGTATTTAATTGCAAGCCCGCGCTGTTCATTTTTAATTGCATCTTTCAAGCCGTGCAATCTGTCTATTTCTTTTTGAATTTCAGCTATATCTTGATAATCGGCATTTTGTCTTTTGAGTCTTGCTTTCTTATCGTTCAATCTTCTTATTTTTTTGGTTATTTCTTTTGCTTCGGCGGCTATTTGAGCTTGCTGAGCTATGGTATTTTGAATTTTTCTATATACATGCATATAATCTTTAAGCGTGCAGATTTGTTTACCGTTTGAAATTTGCTCGCTTGCAGCAAGTGATTGCGGGTCATCTAGGTGAGATAAAAGTCCGGATTTCGGCAAATCTTGTTTTTTCGGATTTTCAGGAACAACAAGATTGATTTTCCCGTCCGTTGCCGCATAAAAGGCATCATGTACATCCGTCGGATAGCTTGAGTATCTTTTTGCCTGTCTGAATTGCCCGTATTTAATCATCCCGCTTGCCTGATCCAGATAGTTTTGCAAATTTTCGGGCATTTCGGGGTGTTCTATTATCCATTCCGAATAAGGTCTGCTGCTTCTTGTTGAATTACATTGTGCGCACAGCGGAATATAATTTCCGGTGTTATTAGCCCCGTCATTTGAAACAGGGTTTATGTGTTCGGTTGTTGCAAGAGAAGGCGAAATAAGCCTTCTTGCACCTTCTTCCGGACTTCTTCTTGAGTATTTGGCAAAATATGCCGCCTGACTATTTGAAGAAGTGGGCAAAGTGCTTGCTATTTCGTATAATTTTTTGCAAGTTTCGCTATCTATGGCGTTTTCACCGCTTTCTAGAGATTTGATTTGTTTTAAAAACGTTTTTCTTTTAAACTCGCTGTCTTTATCAAGTGTTTTTACATTATCATTTTGCCAGGAGGCAATTATTCTGTTTAATGTGCAGTCGCATATTTGATTAATGCGCTTCATCTGTTCTTCATTACAGGTTTCTTCTGCTTTCTTGCGCACGTTTTCAATTATTGCCGCCTGATCGTAGCTAAATTCCGAGATAGATGCATTTCTTCCGTAATTGATTAAATCTTCAAAAGAAGCGCCGGGCGTAAATTTTGCAGCGCGAATCATTGTTTTTGTTATTTCTCTTTCATTGGGGCGCATATATTCAAGCCCCTGAGTTAATATTTCTTCTAATTTTTTGCCTTTTTCTTGTGAAGCGTAAATAACAAATTTGTCCTGTTCGCGGTTTGTAACCATTTTTTCGCCGCAGCACGGGCAATTTAACCCTGATATTTTCTTAAATGCAAAATCTTTAGGCTGGCATGTTTGCCCTGTAAAATTAATATTTTTCTGCGCCAAAAAACTTTCAAACGGCACCATTTGAAAAGGCTCTGTTTGTTTTTTTGAAATTTCAACGCTGCTGCCTGCTTGAACTTGTCTTATCGGATAGATATTTGTATGTATTTCAGGGTTGAATATTACTCTCATTTTGAAAATTTTAAATCTGCTTTTGCAGTATAAAAACATGAGAATTTTTATTTTTGCTATAGAGTTTGCTGAAATATTAAATTTTGCGGACTTAATTATTCACAACAACCCTGTTTCTACCGCTTTCTTTTGCGATATACAGCCCTTTATCCGCCTTTTCATATAAATTTGCAGGTTCTTTCATATTTTTCTCATCATACAGAGCGACACCTATTGAAATTGTTACTGAAATTTCTTTTTTTTCTTCTGTATTAAATTCTTCTATATTTATTTTTTTCTTTTCAATTCTAGTTCTCAGGCGCTCGGCTACTTTTTCTGCTTCGTCAAGCGGTGTATCAGGCAGAAGAATTGTAAATTCTTCGCCCCCGAAGCGGGATGCAATGTCATATTCCCTTAATTCTTTTTTGATTGTTTTTGCAACTGTTTTTAAAACTAAATCTCCAACCGCATGCCCGTAGGTATCATTTACGGATTTGAAAAAATCTATATCTGTCATAATACAGCAAAGATTTGTTTTCTGGCGTTTTGCATTTGATATTGTTTCATTTAATCTTTGAAAAAACATGTGCCTGTTGTTTAAGCCCGTGAGTGCGTCCAATGTGGCATTTTCAAGAATTTTCATATATTCTTTTGCTTTATTAACCGTAATTGATGCCTGACCTGTCAATTGTTCCAGATATTTAATTTCATTTCTTTCGGTACCGCCCGTTGTATTATATGCAACAACAGCGCCCGTGATTTTGTTATTGCACGTAAGGGGAAATATGCAGATTTTTCCTTCTTCTTTAAATACGGGCGTATTTCCCTTTATTTCGTTTAAATAGCTGTTAATATTATTTATCAGGCATTTTGAAGGCCATGCAAGCTTGAATTCTCTTTTTTTGAGAAATATATAAATAAGGTGTTCGCTTATAAAACCGTCTATTATTTCGCCCATAATCGGCATGATATAGCTTAAATCGTATTGAGTTTCGGTTATTTTTGCTA
>JAJQDG010000148.1 GCA_021202305.1 Candidatus Gastranaerophilales bacterium | reverse complement strand
AAATTTAATAATGTCAATGTCAATGTGCGGCTCAAATTTGGGCGGCATGTTCCGAATGTGATTTTTTAAATTTCATTTTCGTTACAATAGCTGCTTTTTTAAAAAGGCAGTTTTTTTTAGTATTCATGAAGGTAAAAATATGGCAATAAACCCTTATTCCGCTATGGATGGCGGTACAAAAGTTTTAAATGCATTTATAAAATCGCAGGAAAATCTTTCAAGCACAAGATTTATTCAAGATACAGCAACAAATTGGCTTCCAAAGGCAGTATTTTCAAGAAGCAAGGAAGATTTTGCCGAAATGAGTTTTCTTGAATTTATAGAATCCGGCATTTTTTATTTTGCAGCGCCCATTATGGGGGAACACGTTTTTAGAAACGGAATATTTAAAGCTGCGCAAAACCCTTCCGCGCGCGAAAAAGTAAATGAATTAATACCAAAAAGCGTAGATGCAATTAAAAATAATAAAGCAATATCTGAAAGCTTAAAACGCCGGTCCATAGCGGCAAAAGCGGGTATTACGCTTGCATGCGCGTGTATTCCGATTGCGGAATACAATTTAAGTTTTGCTAAAAATCTTTTTACGTTAAAAACATTTAAAAAAGCTGATTTTAATAATGTCGTTATTTTGAATAAAAACCAGAAAGAAGACCCCAAGCGTCAGGAAAGGGTTGAAAAACATTCAAAAAATCAGCTCAAAAAAGCGGCAATTTATTCAGGCACCGCCCTTATCGGGGGGCTTTTGCTTGCAAAATTCGGCGCAAAGTCCGATAAATTACAAAAATTTTCAGAAAATTTACTTGAACCCGGCAAAAACTTGTCAAAAAAAATGGGCGGCAAAGGCGAAAAATTTTTAAGTGAATACGGAAAACTCGATTTTGATGAAGAAAAAGGCAAACTGGCACTAAGCAAGGGGCAATTGGCGCTTACTGCAATATCGGGGCTTTTCGGGTATTCAAAAGCGGCGGAGGATAGGGGCGAGCTTGATAAAAAAGAAGTGTGGACAAGGGTTCCTCTTGTTGTTTTTTATACAATATTCGGCAGCTCGCTTTTTGATTCAGGGTTTAAAAAAGCACTTTCAAAAAAAGGTAAATTCCCCGATTTAATTCAAAAAGGCAAAGACGGAAAACTAAAAGAAATTCCTAAAAGCGTTGATTTGCCTGAAATTGCAAAAACGGTTTCAAAAGCTAAAAATACAAATGCAGCCGACGAATTAAAACGTTTAACTAAGGAAAAAGCATTTATAACCGGTGTCCCTTACGCATTCAGCCTTTTATTTATGGGTTTTTCATTGTCTTTGATTTCGCGCCTGTGGACGCAGTATCGTTATAATAAAATGCAAAAAGAAAATATTCAGGACTTTCCGGAACAAAATAAAAAATTTAAAAACAATTTAGATGACGTTTTCAGTGCATTTGCCTAAACGACTTTAATTTAATAATTTTTATTGTAAAATATTTCTATGAAAACAAAAACGGTTGCAATTGTGGGGCGCCCTAATGTCGGCAAATCAACCCTTGTAAACAGAATAACGGGACAGAGATATTCTATCGTTGACGACACCCCCGGGGTTACGCGCGACAGAATTTATCTTGATGCCCTGTGGCAGGAAAAACCGTTTGTATTAATCGATACGGGCGGCATTATCACAAACGATGATGATGAATTTGTCAAAAATATTTATTTGCAGGCAAAAACAGCAATTGAGCAGGCTGATTTAATTTTATTTACTGTTGATGCTAAAAGCGGTTTAAACCCCTATGATTATGATATAGCAGACATTTTAAGGCAATCAAAAAAGGAAGTTATTGTTGTTGTAAATAAGGTGGACACCATAGATGACAGTTCCCTCATAAATGAATTTTACGCACTCGGGTTTGAAAAAGTAATAGGAATTTCTGCACTGCATGGAAATGGCGGCGTGGGAGATTTATTGGATATCATTACAAAAGATATCGACAAAAAAGATGAATCTGTTGAAAATGGCGCCATTAAAATTGCAATTGCAGGCAAACCGAATGCCGGAAAAAGCTCCATACTAAATAATATTTTAAACGAGCAAAGAGTTATTGTGTCGGATATATCAGGCACAACTCGCGATTCTGTTAATTCGGAAATTAATTTTGACGGCACGGATTTTATTTTGATAGATACGGCAGGGATAAGAAAAAAATCAAAAGTTGATTACGGAATAGAAGCCTTTGCGGTAGATAGAGCCATTCGCGCTATCAGGCAGGCTGATATTTGTCTGCTTGTTATAGATTCTGTCGAAGGTTTGAGCGATCAGGATAAAAAAATTGCACAAACCGCAGAAGATGCGGGGTGCGGTTTGATTATTGCATTTAACAAATGGGATTTGATTAAAAATATTCAAACGCACAAAATAGAAGAACAAATTGAAAGCGAAGCGCCTTTTTTAAATTACGCCAGAAAAATTTTTATAAGCGCAAAAGCAGGCAAGAGGTTAAATCAAATTTTTGTAATTTCAAAAGAAATTCAATCAGAGCGCACAAAACAGGTTCAAACAAGTGTATTAAACAAAATTATAAACGAAGCTCAGGCAATAAATCCGCCTTCATCGGATAAAGGGCGCTTTTTGAAATTATATTATGCTATCCAATCGCACACAAAGCCGCCTTCTTTTACATTTTTTATAAATTCAAAAAAACTATTAAAAGATTCATACAAAAGATACCTTCTAAAAAAAATCCGCGAAGGGTTCGGTTTTTTTGGCACGCCTGTGCGCATGCAGTTTAAAGAAAAAGGAGAAAAATAAAATGACCGTTTTCGGGCTGATGATTATAATTGCATTAATTTCTTATCTTATAGGTTCAATTCCAACCGGCTATATCATTGTTAAATTAAAAACAGGCGAAGATATAAGAAATACAGGCTCAGGCTCAACGGGCGCAACAAACGTAAAAAGGGTTCTCGGGAAAAAGTGGTTTTTTACGGTAATGATACTGGATGCAATTAAAGGTATGATTCCCGTAATTCTCACAAAGGGCTTTGTATCGGGAGATACCTGGGGGCTTTTGCCGGTCAGTGCCGCAATAATGGTTATTATAGGGCATTCTAAACCCGTTTTTTTAAATTTCAAAGGCGGAAAAAGCGTTGCCTCTGGTATCGGAACGTTATACGCACTAAACCCTTTTACCGGATTAATTTTAACTTTAATCTGGGGAGTAATTACATGGGTTAGCAAATACGTTTCAATAGGTTCAATAACTGCGCTTATTATTGCACCTTTTTTAATGTATTTTTTGAATAATCCGCCCGCATACACGCTTTATGCAATTATTGCGGCAATTTATATAATTTATCTTCACCGCGAAAACATAAAAAGATTGATAAAAGGAAATGAAAATAAGGTAAGAAATTAATGAAAACAATTGAAACCGCACCAAAATTAAGAATTAAAAATAATGAAATATTCTCTCTTTTGTATTTGGAAGGAGCCTATGAAAGCTGCGCAAAAATAAAAGAAGAACCCATTAAGGTTTTTGAACTTACAAACCGTTCAAATTCACTCGCCGTATTATCACACAATTATTCAAACTCAGTCAATCGGGCAATTTTCCTAAAAGAAACAATGAACACGGATGCCTATCCTTTTGAAATTCCGGGCTGTACGGAAAGTGAATTGCAGCTTATTTTAGACACTATTATTCCTAATTTTATGGGTATTGATACAACTTTGCTGAAAGGGTACCCCGTTGATAACAGGGAATTTATCCCCACCTGCTCAAAAGGCAGTATTTTGCCTGATTCCCTAAAAATTGAAGAAATGGAATCTGCTGAATTAAGAAGTGCGCTCGGCGGAATAATTGAAACCAAAATTGTTGAAACCGTCGGGCAAAGAAAACCTGTTGCTATTTTTTCAGACTGCTCCGATGTCATGAATATGGGCGCAATGAACCCTTCCGCAGGGCTTTCTTTTATGGAAGCAAAGGCTCTTATGTACAAAGAATTTGGCGATGTAGACAGTATACCTTTATGTTTAAATACACAGGATACAAACGAAATTAAAAGAATAATTCTTTTGCTTGAAAATTCATTCTCTGCGATTGATTTAGAGTGCATTAAGGCGCCAAAATGCTTTGAAATTGAAAAATTTTTGATACAAAATTCAAAAATCCCCGTATTGAATGGCGGCAGCCAATGCGGAGCAATTGCCGTTCTTGCGGGAATTTTTAACACCTTAAAAATAACGGGTAAATCACCCGACAGGCTGAAAATTGTAATCTCCGGAACAAATGCTCTCGGGCAGACAATTGCCCGAATGGCGCTTAAAGTTGGCGTAAAAAACGTTGTTATGACGGATACTTTCGGTATAGTTTATTCAGGCAGGCTCGGCAACGACAGAAGCCTTGAAGCTATAAGCAAAATAACAAATAAGCTCGGGCTAAAAGGCCAGCTTGAAGATGCTGTAAAAAATGCCGACGTCTTTATCGGCGTTTCGCAGGGCGGGATTTTCCGCCCCGAATACATACAAATTATGGCAAAAAACCCCGTTATTTTTGCACTTTCCATGCCCGAAGCCGAAATTTTACCCGATATTGCAAAAAAATTCGGCGCAAGGGTTATCGCGGGCGCAAACAGTAATTTTGAAAATCTTATAACAGATATTCTCATTACTCCCGGGTTTTTAGACGGCGTGATAAATACCGGAATAAAAGCTATTCCTGATGAAATAAAAATAACTGCAGCAAGAGAGCTTGCAGGAATATTAACCCGGCATGAGTTAATGTCAAACCGTATTGTCCCTGAAATATTAGATGCAGGGGTTGCAAAAAATATTTCAGCATGTATTATTGATTACGTCAGAAATTTAACAACCGAACATGTTAAGCGCCCTGTGTAAATGGGGTGGTTTTTGGTGTTCTTTTTGTTGTATATAAATGTGAGAAAGGTAATCTAACGTGAGCGAAGAAAACAAAGAAGATGTTATCAGTGAAATTGAAACTGTTGAAGAATTAACCGAAGAAACCGATGAAGTATCATCTGATGAACTTCAGGTTGAAACGGTTACTACACTTAAACCTCAAAAGAAACAATCAAGAAGAAGAAAAATTGAAACAGTAGAACCTGCAGAATCCGAATGGAAAGAACAGGTTGTTCAAATACGCCGTGTTACAAAAGTTGTAAAGGGCGGCAAAAAGCTCAGTTTCAGGGCTATTGTTATTGTCGGAAATAAAAAAGGTCAGGTGGGCATGGGTGTTGCAAAAGCAGCCGAAGTTATTGTGGCAATTCAAAAAGCAATTGCAGACGGCAGAAAAAACTTAATTACCGTGCCTATTTTTAAAACTACAATTCCTCATGCAATAACAGGAAAATCAGGTGCCGGCAGTGTAATTTTAAAACCGGCAAGCCAGGGTACCGGTGTTATTGCAGGCGGTGCAGTTCGTGCTGTTTTGGAACTTTGCGGAATAGAAAATATATTAAGCAAATCACTCGGCTCTAAATCTCCTCTTAATGCCGCAAATGCTACATTAAACGCACTTTCCGAATTAAGAACATTTAAGGAAGCTGCTGTTCAAAGAGGAATTTCAATGAAACAGTTATTAGGTTAAAAGGTGAAACAAAATGACTAAGAAATCGGAAAAAATTCAAATAAAATTAGTTAAATCCACAATCGGCGCACCGGAAAAACATGAAAAAATTGTCCGCGCGCTTGGATTAAGCAAGACAAACAGGGTTGTTGAGCATGCAAAAAATGCGACAATTTTGGGCATGGTTAATAAAATCCCTCATTTAGTAGAAGTAGTTGAGGTAAAATAAAATGATAAAATTGGAAGATCTGAAACCAAATAAAGGCGCCGTTAAAAAAGTTGTAAGAGTTGGGCGCGGGCGTTCTTCAGGCTGCGGAAAAACTTCTTCGCGCGGCAATAACGGTGAAGGACAAAGATCAGGCAGAAGTGCAAAAAGAGGGTTTGAAGGCGGTCAAATGCCTGCTTTCAGACGTTTGCCAAAATTAAAGGGCTTTAACAATGTTTTTGCTCTAAATACATCTGCGGTCAATGTTTCAGTTTTAGATAAAATCGATGCGGAAGAAATTACCCTTTCAGTTTTGATTGAAAAGGGAAAAGTTCATCCAAAGACTGAAATTTTAAGAATCTTAGGCTCGGGCGAAATAACAAAGAAAGTAAATGTTAAAGCAAATTATGCAAGCCCGAATGCCATAGAAAAAATCGAAAAAGCAGGCGGAAAGGTTGAAATAATTTAATAATGCAGCAGGCAACGAACGAACAAATGCTTCAAAGCTTAATGAACAATATTCAATCAAGCGGTTTGAAGCAAAAACTACTTTTTACATTTTTGATGATAGCTTTGTTCAGACTTGGAGCGCAATTGCCTATTTACGGCATAAATAATGAAGCGTTTATGGCTCTGGCTCAAGGTAACAATATAATAGGCTTTTTGGATTTGTTTTCAGGCGGCGCCCTTGGAAAAGTTTCCATTTTTGCGCTTGGCATAGGGCCTTATATCACATCATCAATCATTATGCAGCTGGTTGCAGTTGTTATTCCGCCTCTGGAGCGCATGCAAAAAGAAGACGGCGAAGCGGGCAGAAGAAAAATTCAGCAGTTAACAAGACTGTTTACGGTTATAATTGCCTTTTTTCAAGCGCTTGTCTTTATTCTTTTGCTTTCAAAATTGCCGGGGACAATTATCCATGGGCTAAATCCCGCTTTATTTGCTTTTGGCAGCATTGCGGCACTTGTTGCGGGTTCAATTTTTGTTATGTGGATTGGCGAGCTTATTACGGAAAAAGGAATAGGAAACGGCGCTTCACTGATTATTTTTATTGGTATTATAACCGGAATTCCTCTGTATGCACAAAGAACCGCAACTCTTGTCAGTCAGGATCCAAAGCTGCAGCTGGGGCTTGTTATGCTGCTTGCAATATTTATAGCAGCTACAATTTTTGTAATTATTTTGCACGATGCCGTGAGAAAAGTTCCTATAGTTTCAGCAAGACGCCAGGTGGGAAATAAAGTATACGGCGGTCAAAATTCAAATATTCCTTTTAAATTAAACCCCGGCGGCGTTATGCCGATTATTTTTGCAATAGCTATTTTGCTTTTTCCATCTACCGTTTTAAGCTTGCTAAGTCAGATGCAGATTGACAGTTACACGGTAAAAAGTACGCTTGAAGCAATTAATAATTTTTTAAGTCCCTCAAGTGTCAGCTATTATATAATTTATTTTCTTTTGATTTTTGCAATGACATTTTTTTATGCTTCAATTATTCCGAATATGCAGCCTAAAGACATTGCAGATAATCTTAAAAAATACGGCTCCGCAATTCCGGGGGTTAAACCGGGCAAGCCTACGGCAGAAAAACTTGATGAGATATTAACAAGATTAATGTTCATTGGCGCTATTTCACTGGGCATAATTGCAATGGTTCCGACGGTGGCATCAGGTGTTTCAGGTATAACAACAATGCAGGGCTTAGGCGCCACTTCATTAATAATTATGGTGGGCGTTGCACTTGATTTCATCAATAGAATTAAAACACATCTTCTGGCAAAAAATTACGAAACATTTCTAAAATAGAGGTAAATATGACAACAGGTTATATTTTTATAGGGGCGCCCGGCTGCGGAAAAGGCACTCAAACCGAGCTTTTAGCAAAAGAACTCGGTATTCCGCATATCGATACGGGTTCTTTGCTCAGAAAAAATATTGAAGAAAAAACCGAAGCGGGCTTAATTGCAAAAGAATATATAGATAAGGGGCAATTAGTTCCCATTGATGTAGTTTCAACAGTTATAAAAAACAGGCTTAATAATGCAGACTGCAATACGGGCTATGTTTTAGACGGATACCCGAGAAGCCTGGAACAGGCTCTGGCACTTGATAAAATTCTTTTAGAATTAAAAATGGATACAAACCTTCAAGTTTTTTATTTTGATATTCCAAATGAAGTTTTGATTGAAAGGCTTATAAACAGGCGTTCCTGCTCTAAATGCGGCAAGATATATAATCTGAAAACTTTTCCGCCGAAAAATAAAGAAGTTTGCGATGTTTGCGGAGGCAAGCTTATTCAAAGAAAAGACGATACAAAAGAAACCGCGCTGTTGCGATTTCAAACTTATGAAACTCAAACAAAACCCTTAATTGAATTTTATTCAAACAGAGGCAATTTAAAAACCATTAACGCAAACCAATCTATAAATGAAGTTTGGTCGAATTTAAACAAATTAATAGGTGCAAAAGCTTAAAAGGGTGGTTTTGCCCTTTTTTAATTGAGGTGAAAATATGGTTGCAAAAAAATCAAGAGAAGAAATTAAATTAATGAAAATTGCAGGTTCAGTTGTAGCAATGGTTCACAGCGCCATGAAAGATGCTGTCCGCCCCGGAATTTCTACACTGGAACTTGATAAAATCGCATTTGATATTATACATAAAAACAAATGCACTCCTACTTTTTTAGGGTATAACGGTTTTCCTGCATCAATTTGCGCTTCTATTGATAAGGAAGTTGTTCATGGCATTCCGAACAAAAACAGAATTTTAAAAGAAGGTGAAGTTATATCAATAGATGTAGGTGCAACGTACCACGGCATGGTTGGCGATGGAGCCTGGACATATCCTGTCGGAAAAATTGATTCAAAAGTTCAAAAACTTCTTGAATACACGGAAAAGGCGCTATTTGCAGGAATTTCCAAAATGATTGAAGGAAATGTTTTGGATGATATTTCAGGTGCAATTGAAGATGTTGCAAATGAAGGCGGATATGGCATTGTACGTCAATACGGCGGACATGGCGTAGGGCATAACATGCATGAAGAACCGTTTTTATTTAATTATAGAGTGGGAAATAAACTGAAGTTAAAAGCGGGAAACGTCATTGCCATTGAACCTATGCTTAATCTGGGCAAAGATGAAGTCCGTGTTTTAGAGGATAAATGGACGGTAATAACAACTGACGGACTGCCCTCCGCTCATTTTGAGCATACCGTAATGGTAGGCAGCGATGAGCCTGTTATATTAACAACTCTATAATTATTTATAAATTATATTAAGCGCATTGAAAATTGCGCGGATATTTGCGACCGCAGTTGAACCGTGGCGCGCCCTGCCTATGATTTCACGACCGGTTTCATCTTCAATATGAACAACGGTCATGGCAGTTGAACCTGCGCCAAAAACTTCTTCACCGAGCGCACTTTGTTCATAGTGGAGTAATTTTATGTTAAATCCGCTGTCGCGCAGCGCTTTTATACACGCATCAATCGGCCCGTTACCTGTTGCTTTTGCAATAAAATCTTTATTTTTATATAAAAATTCAAATTCAAATGTGCCGCCTTTAATATGCTTAAAGTTTTCAAGCTGAAAATGTCCTTTTACATTGAAAGTTTCGCTGAAATAAATATCAATGATTTGACCGGTTGAAAGTTCGCCGATTTTTTCTGCGGATTCCTTTACAATGGGCGCAATGCGCACGGCTTCCTGCAAAGTAATAGGATAGCCCGCCTTTGAAATTGTTTCAAAAATCGCTGTTTTTCCTGATTGGCTTGTTATGCCTATTTTTTCATCATCATTTCTGCCGATTAATGAAGGATGAATTGGTCTGTAGGCGCCCATTTCCATATCTTTTGTTTTTAGTGCGCCGTCCTGATGAATGCCGGAGCGGTGCGCAAGTGCATCCGGACCGATTAACGGAGCTTTTTCGAAAATAGGAATTTTAGCCATTTGTGAAACAGTAAGCGCAGTTTCATATATTTTTGACAAATCAATCGGAACATCTACGCCGCAATTATGCAAAGCAACCGCAACTTCATACAGGTTCGTATTTCCGGCACGCTCGCCAAGTCCGTTTAGAGCGCATTCAAGCTGCACGGCGCCGTGAAAATAGCTTTCAACCGTTGTTGCAGTTGCCATACCTAAATCGTTATGGTTATGCACTGCAATTGTAACAGATTCATCAAGCGCATTTCTAACACGTTCAACCATGCGGACGAAAACCCCGGGGCGGTACCTTTCGACTGTATTTGGCAAATTAATTACAGTAACACCCATATCCTGACATTGCTTAAATGTATCAATTACAAAATCCAAATTCTCCGCGCAATCACCAAAATGTTCGCAAGAAAACTGAATTTGTCCGTTTTTATTTTCCTTAATTAATTCCCTGTAAGCAAAACTCACCGCATCAATAACAATTTTACGGACTTCATCAGGTTGTTTTGCCAGAACATACTTCATGTGAAAAGGCGAGAGTGTTAAAAATGTGTGAACTCTAGGAATTTTTGCTTTTTTCACGGAATTTACCGCTGCTGTAATATCGGATTGAACACACCTTGAAAGAACGGAAACAATCATATTAGAAGGCGCAATTTCAGCCAATTTGACGCAAGAATCAAAATCCATTTGAGAAGAAGCAGGAAAACCTATTTCAACTCCCTGCACTTTAAGTTCTGTTAATTTTTCAAAAACAATTTCTTTTTCTTCCTGACGCCACGGTTTTTTTAATGCCTGATTACCGTCTCTTAATGTTATATCGTAAAAAAAGGGCTGTTTCATGCAGATAAATTCCAAGTTATTGTAAACAAGCTTAATAATAGCACAAAAAGCTATTGACAATTTATTACTATGATTGTAATATTAAAAATTGTTAATACTACCGAAGAAAAACGCAATATTTTCTGTCGTTTTGACTTTAATAGACTTGTGGAAATAATAAAGAAGGTTAGAATTTGAAAGTTTCAGCAGTTCAAGATTATAATTGTTCGCCTAATTTTAAAGGAGTTGATGCGGGAAGCATTCTGTCAAAAGCTTCCAATATAAACAGCTGGCAGCAAAGAGCCGCACTGGGCGTTGCAGCAATTGCACTGCAGCCGATGATTGATCTGCATAATAAAAAGGTGGATGAAGAAACAAGAAAGGTTTCTGCTGCAAGAAGTTTTTCTAAAGCGCTTGTGGGCATGACGACCGGCGTAATTGTGCGCGGCGGAAGCATGAAAGTTATCGAAGGCGCATTTAAAAATGAAGCTTTCACGAATAAATTTGCAAAATATACAGCTTCGGATAAAACAAAAGAAGCAATAGAAAAATCCAAAGATTTCATTAAAAATCAGGGCGGCGCAAAAAGATATGCAGCTGTTATGGGAACTATTGCAGGGCTTGGCATTATGATGATTACAAATTTTGCGGTCGATGCACCTCTTACCAATTGGCTCACAAATAAAATTACAAAAGGGCAGGGCGATACCCCGAATGCTCCAAAAGGAGATAACTAATGGGGTTTGAAAAAATCGGCAGTATGGCAGGCAAGTTTTTAAAAAACTGCGTAGAACATAACAGCACGTTTTTATTTATTACTTCAGCCGCAGGGTGGGCTTTAGCTTCTACTGCACAAACTATAGGGCTTGCCGCAAATAAAGAAATTCCAAAGGAAGAAAAAAAATTCCTTGTTCCTCAAGAAATTTTGGACGGCACCTTTAATATAGCTTCTTATGCGGCAATAAGCCTGCCCTTAATGAAAGGTGTTGAAAAATTGGCGCAGAGCAAATTTCCAAACAACAATAAAGCTGTTGAAGGCGCCAGATGCCTTGCTGCAATTGCAGGCGGCATCGTTTCAAGCAACATTATTACACCTGTTTTAAGAAACAAAACCGGTGCAATAGTTAAAGAAAAAATGGAATCTAAAAATCTCACTCCGCCTCCGGCGCAAATATATGACGGTAAAACACAGCCGTTTTTCAGGGCTAAAAATCCGCCTCTTTCAATACAATCTTATATGAATTTCACAAAATCCATGCCAAATAGCGGTTCATTAAGAATTTGAGCTTAAAATGCCGGATTTAGTTTGTTTTATATTGAGCCGGTTACAATTTCGCCTTTTGAAACCATTTTGTGTCCCTTAACGTATACATAAAGAGGGCGCGTTTTTGTTATAACATCCTGCCAGCTTTCATTATCTTCAAGTTTAAATACGTTAAAATCAGCATCCTTGCTAATTTCTAAGCTGCCTGTAATATTATCAAGCCTTAAAATTTTGGCAGGGATTATCGTCAGGTGCGCAATCACTTCATCTGCTTGCAAGATGCCGTTATTTACGGATTTAACTTCATTTAAAAGACTCAGGTCATCATTAAATGCAAGATTGTTTGTACCAAAACCGTATCTTTTGCCAAAAGTTTCATTTATTTGGGCAAAATCCGGAACTTTGCCGTGCAAAAATTTTGAAACTCTCGGACAATAACAAAAAGAAACTTTATTTTCTTTTAAAATTTCAAAGTCGGTTTTTGTCAAATAATTTCCATAAGTAACAATTGTCTGCTTATTTAATATATCAAGCCCTCTCAAATATTCAACAGGGGAAACCCCTTGAATATACGGCTCAAATTTCCTGTTGCCGCAAAATGCGTTTAATACATCGGAATCAGAAAAACCGTATTTTACCCAATCAATTTCATCTTTTGATTCGGCAAGACGGATTGTCATCAAAATATTATTTTTTTTGCAATATTTATTTAAAATTTTAAAAAGACGCTTGTGAACCGAAGTAACACTGTGCGGCGCTACACCGACAAATGTATTTTCCGATTTTTGTTTCAGAAGTTTATCAATGCGTTTTCTTATGTTTCTGAATTCTTCCTTGCTTGAATCCGGAGAATCGGAAAATAATTCAAAAAAAAGATAGGTTTTAATCGGAACATCATTTAAAACTTCAAAATACTTTGTTTCCTTGGAAAGCTGGCATACGCATGTTGTTCCGTTTAATAAAGAAAGCTCCAAGCCCTTTTTAAAGGATTTTATTTTATCTTCTCGTGTGTAACAAAAATATTCACTCAAAAGATTTGCAAGTTTATATGTGAAGGAGTTTTTTGGAATGCCTGCCAGATGATAATGTTTTTTTATATCCGTGAAAATTTTTTTAGTATTTTCTTTAAAGCCCTTTAATTTGGTTTTGCCGATATTTGTATATTGAAGATGGTTGTGCAGGTTGATAAACCCCGGAGTTATCACGGAATTGCCTAATTCTTTAATATGTTTAATTTCCTGCCTGTTTAGATTTGAAGTTTTAATTATTTCCAGAACTTTCCCTTCGTCAACAAGAAGTGTGCAGTCCTCGTATATATTTCCGTCCTGAGCCATTATCCATTTTGCGCTGTATGCTTTTGTCATTTTTATTTTCCTTTAGACCGGCAATTTATCTTCTGACAATTCTTGTCTGATTGTTTCGGTTGAAACATGTAAAATAGGCGTAGAACTTTCTTTTTGCAGATAAACATCTTTTATGCCTGCTTGAACTATAAACCGCTTACATAAAATACAAATCATTGTGTGTCCGTATATATACATGGAAGCCCCCTTTGAACGGTCTTGCCCCGCTTGTATTATGGCATTTTGCTCGGCATGAATCGACCTGCATGTTTCGTATCTTGTACCTGAGGGAATATTATTATGTATTCTAAAACAATAACCGAGTTCACTGCATGAAATAACCTTAGAAGGTGTGCCGTTATAACCCGTTGCTTTAATTTTTCTGTCTTCCCCCACAATTATGGCACCTACTTTTGCCCTTAAACAATTAGAGCGGGTGGAGCAAGTTTTAGCAATTTCCATAAAATACTCATCCCAAGGTTTTATCATTTTTGCCCCCCTTGATAATTATATTTTCGTACTTTGAATAAAATAACATATAAAGGGGATTTTATCAATTTTAATTTTTTGTTGCAAAATATTAAAAAAAACATTAAAATAGTAACAAACCGTATTACAAGGACAATTATCTGCCCTTTGGCGGCAAAATTACATTTAACAACCTAAGGAGACCAAAATGTACCAAGATGAAACCCTTCAATGCGAAGACTGCGGCAAAGAATTTGTTTTCACGGTGGGCGAACAAGAATTTTATGCCGAAAAAGGTTTGGTAAACAAACCGAAAAGATGCCCGGAATGCAGACAAAACAGACGCCAGAAAAACAAAAGGAAACTTTATGACGCCGTTTGCTCGGAATGCGGCGCAGAAACAAAAGTTCCGTTTAAACCCATTGAAGGAAAAGAAATCTATTGCAAAGAATGCTTTCACAAAAGACAGCAGGCATAGACAAAATTTACGGGCTTTATAAGCCCGTTTTTTATGATTGATTGTTTATGAATTTTTAAAGGTTTAAGATTTCGGGCTGTATATTATTCCGCCCGTATTAACGTATTTTTCAAGAACTCCGGCGCCTAATTCTTCCAAAATATCAGGATATACAATAATTCCGCGTTTTTTAAATTCTTGCTGCCAATTTTTTTTAAATCCTTCATCAAAACCCGTTATTTCTTCAACTTTTTTGGATGAAGCGGAATAATAAACGCGTTTTATGCCGCTCCACATTATTGCGCCAAGACACATAATGCAAGGTTCGCTTGTTATATATATTCCAAGGTTATAAGGCGCCAAATTATATGTTTTTAAAAGTTTTTCAGCTTTTATAACGGCATTAATTTCAGCATGACAAATTGAAGAATTTTCCTTAACTACAGTATTTTGCGCCTTTGCAATAAGATTATAATTTTCATCATATATCGCTGCCATAAAAGGACCGTTGCCGTTTTCAAGGGAATTTTCAAGCTCAACAAGTAAATTTTTTATTATTGAAACATCTCTGTCATCCATTTTTTTATTATAGCATAAACCCGTGCTGACAAAAAGCACGGGTTTACATTTATCTTAAACTGATATTTATGCCGCTTAAATTAAACGGAGGCTTTTGCCATAGCGCCTTTAACAATTTTTGCAAAACTGTCTGCTTTAAGGCTTGCGCCGCCAACCAGAGCGCCGTCTATATCGCTTTTTGCCATTTGTTCTTCAATTGTTTCCGGCTTAACTGAACCGCCGTATAATATTCTTATTGAATTTGCGGCATTTTCGCCTTTTAAATTTTTTACAGTTTCTCTAATCATTTTAATAACTCTGTTTGCCTCGTCAGCATCGCAGGTTTTTCCTGTTCCTATTGCCCAGATAGGCTCGTACGCAATTACGGATTTTGCGGTATCTTCGGATGAGATACCTTCAAGAGCCTGCATAATTTGATTTGAAATGTGTTTATCAGTTATACCTTGTTCTCTTTGTTCAAGCGTTTCGCCGCAGCAAATAATCGGCAAAAGTCCGTTTGCAAGTATTGCCTTGGCTTTTTGATTAATCATTTCATCTGTTTCGCCAAAATATTGTCTGCGTTCCGAGTGTCCTATAATGATATAAGTCATGTTAAAATCTTTGAGCATATCAATTGAAATTTCGCCCGTATATGCGCCATGGTCTTGATAATAGCAATTTTGAGCGGCGAGAGCTATTTTCGAATAAGCGCATTTATTTAATTCTTCATTTACGGCATATAGTGAAGTAAAAACAGGAGCAACAACAACTTCAGGCAGAAGCGAAGCATTAATGTCGTCTAATCCGGATTTTAACCCCTTGATTAATTCAACGCTTTTTTGACTGTTGTTGTTCATTTTCCAATTTCCCGCAATAATAGGTTTTCTTGACATAAGATTCTCCTTCTTTAAAATAATATCGTTTTATTGTAATATAGCATAAAAAAAGAAAGTGTTATATTATGGCTGAAATCTGGCATCCTTTTTGGCAGCACGGGCTGAAGGAACCCATTTTTGAAATTGCATGCACGCAGGATGAGTTTTTAATAACAAATACCGGCAAAAAAATTATTGACGGCATATCTTCATGGTGGGTAAACAATCTCGGGCATAATAATCCCTATATAACAGATGCCATTAAAAAACAAGCCTGTATAATGCAGCAAATAATTTTTGCAGGTTTTACACATAAACCCGCCATTGAAACAGCAGAAAAACTTTCGCGATTTTTACCTTCAAAATTTTCCCGCATTTTTTATTCGGATTCAGGCTCAATTTGTGTTGAAGTCGGTTTAAAAATGGCTGTCGGGTATTACTATAATAAGTTCGGCAAAAATAAATCAAAAATTGTAGCAATGGAACATTCATATCACGGAGATACTTTTGGCGGAATGTCCTCCGGCGCAAAATCTGTTTTTAACCGTCCTTATGAAAAAATGCTTTTTGATGTTATTCATATCCCGTATCCTATAAAAGGCAGAGAAGAAATTACCATAAAAGAATACGAAAAAATATTAAAATCAAATGCAGATAAAATAGGTGCAATTGTTTTAGAGCCTCTGGTTTTAGGCTCAGGCGGAATGCTTTTTTATGAGCCTTTTATTCTCGATGAACTTTATCGCTTATCAAAAGAATATGATGTTATGTTTGTTCTGGATGAAGTTATGACAGGCTTTGGACGCACGGGAACAATGTTTGCCTTTGAACAATCAAATATTACTCCGGATATAATTTGCCTTTCAAAAGGTTTGACGGGCGGCACGGTGCCATTGGCGGCAACTTTATGCACAGAAGAAATATATAACGCGTTTTACGGACAAGATAAATCAAAAATGTTTTTCCATTCTTCAAGCTACACGGCAAACCCCATTTCACTTGCAGCTGCAAGCGCAGCATTAGATTTATGGAAAGATAAAAAACCCCTGAATGATGTTAAGCGCATAAATAATTATTACAAGGCACATGTTAAAAATTTTTCTAATGCAAGAATTTTAGGCGGTATTTTTGCCTTTGAAACTGACGGTGCAAAAAATGATTATACCGCAAATATTGCAGTAAAATTATACAGATATTTTCTTGAAAACGATGTTTTATTGCGCCCGTTAGGAAACACTGTTTATGTAATGCCCCCTTATTGTATAAAAGAAGAAAGTTTAGACAAAATTTTTGCACTTTTGGAGAATATAGCTTAACTTACATGCCCGAAAGAGTATTCACAATTCCGGTTAAAGATTTTAATATTTTTTGTGTATTTAATTCTCTCACTCTAAGGTTAACTATATTCCGGAGGGGCTTTCTCTCCGGTTTTTATTTTTTCTTCTACAAACTACCTGCGGTACATTCTTTCAATGTTGGAACGAACCATTTCATCATAAGTGCCGTATTCGGCTTCAATAATTTGAAGCTGCGTTTGTATTTTATTAAGCTGCTCATCCAAGCGCTTATCAACCTGATTTAATCTTTCTATTCTTTCCGTAAATTCTTTATATTCGGCGGAATCAGACTCATAATCATTTTGCGTCATTTGATAATCTGAAATTTTTGAAGCGAGGTCAGTTTTTGCACGCGAAATCAAGACGGATTTGTGTTCAAATTCAAATCTTTGACTGTTTAATTGACACCTTCTTGCTATCGCGATTAAAAGACCCATTTAAATTATCTCGTTTCGTTAAATTTTCTGCCGCGCAGGAAAACATGATCATTATTTGCAGCAATCAGTTTTTCCATTTGCTTGAGTTTGCCCATCTGGTAGTTTAACCTGTACTTAACCAATTTCTGCTTTTTGCGGATTGAAAGAATATTCTTGACGCTTGTTACCGTGCCGTCAAAAAAGTTCTTTATAGGGTTGTGGCGAACAAAATAATTTTTTGTGAAATTCAGAAAATTTTTTATTCGTTTAATGTTTGCAGAAATAACTTCATGCACTTCGGCTACTCCTTTAGTTAGGGGCAAACCTAACTATTTAAAAACGAAAGTTGATAAAAAATTGCTATAATCAGGTAAATATTAAGAAATATGAACATAATCATACCCTTAGACAGTATATCGGATAAAAACACTCCCCTCTTTAGAAATACAGGATATTTTTACATTTCTTAACCTATAGAGTTTGCGGAAAAATTAAAATTTTTCTCGCAAACTCTATAGGTACGGTTTCGATGCATGCTGTGTGCTATCCCACACACAGCATGCATCTCACACACCTTGGGGTCGTGTTTGAAAAATCCAAAAAATCGTCATTTTTTGGATTTTTCTACACACTCTATATTTATTCAGGCTCAGCAGAAAATATCAGCTGATATCGGAAATAGCGTCATTGTCGCTTTCAATACTGTCTTTAAGAGACTGTCTTACAATATCTGCCTGAGTATCAAGCATTTTAACAACTGTTTCTATATTTCTTACTTTATTTGAAAGGATTGTATCCGCATTTGTTGTAACACGCCCTGTCAAGTTTTGATATGCACTCAATGCAGCAGAACCCGTGCCTTCAAAAATATTGCCTGCAACAATTGCAGCCAGACCCGACGTACCAAGATACGGCGCCATAGATTGCATTATGCCGCCTAAACCTGATATTAAACCTGCAGTCGGAAGAATTATTGTTTCGCCAAAATTAAATCCCGTGCTTGCAAGCCCAACCCCGTATGCAGCAGAAGTAAGCCCTGCAATACTCGAAGCACTTGTTGCATAACCTGTTGAAACGCCTGCTGCGCCGCCCGTTAAAGAACCAAGGCTCCACGAAACCGGCGCTGCACCTGATGGAAAACCGGAATAACTCCCTATGGAACCAATCCCGAATGAGCTGTTTGAGCCGTATATAGAAGAAGTTGAACCCGTAACCGGCGACCAATAGGAGGTACCTGGGATATTTAATGTTGAACTGCCTCCATAGATTGTTGAAAAGGAAGAAGGTGAAAACATGCTTGCAAGCTGCCACAAAAAACCGCCCGCGCTGCCAAAACCCGAACCTGTTGCAGTTGAGCCTGACACTGTTATATCTCTCAAACGGTCATAGGTTTCATACATTTCTGCTTTTGCAAGCGAGCTTGCAGCACCGTATTTGTTTGCAATTACCAGCTCATGGTCATACCTGTAGGACATAAACTAACCTCTTTGTATACTTGTCATGATTTTAAATCATTTTACCCTTTTTCAAATCACCCAAACAAAGTAGTACAGACAATAAAAAACCATGACTTTTACTGTTTTAATATTTTTTTTCAGAAAGTCAATAAAACTTACCCTTGCTTTTTGGAATTTATCTTTGCTGAATTTTTAGAATTCAGCTCAATTAAAAGTGTACTGGAAAGCGCTATGCCCCCGGAAACGGAAGGAATGTTTGTTATTTGCCCTCTGACATACATAACGCTTGAAGAACCGCCGTCTAAATTTATTGCTTCAATACATCCGAGCGAATGCATAAATTTTGCCGCTTCAAAAAGGGTCATTCCTTTGGAATGTTTTTCTCTGCCGTCAACTGTTGCTATTATAAGTTCATCATTTTTTGTGTATCCGATTAATGTGCGGGGGTTTTTTCCCGTTATTGCGTTTAATTTTTCTTCATTTGTATCAATATAAATTTCATTTTTATGAACAAGAAAAGGCCCGCCTGAAATAATGTGCATGCTTTCTTTAAATTCTTTCGGATAATCAATTTCAAGTTTTAAATTTTTTTCTTTATAAATGGCTTTAATAATATTCTCGGGCGCGCTTATTACATAAGCGCCTTTTTTTATTTCAACCGGAGAATAACAGATATTAACGGGTTTCCCGTTTTCAATCAGCAAGTTTGCCCCGTATTTTGGAGGAGAAGGGGAAATTTTACCCCATTTATCGGTGTACAATAATGTGTAGGTTGAAAGTATTCTCGGTTGATTAATATTATCTATTTTAAAAGATTTCTTTTTGTTTTTAAGAAAAAAAGCAAAATTTGTCTTAGCTGCACTATACGTTCCGTCATTATTAATTCCGAGTGCAGCTCTGTCATAAATAGGACCTGTCAAAAGAATGTTATCAATAACAAGTGCGCCTAAAGGAATTCCCGTTTGGGGCTTAAAATATCCTCCGTTAACGGCTGCAATTACGTTTTCGTTAGTAAAATTTTTTATTTTTGTTTTGGAATTTATATAATTTGAAGCCGTTTTAGGTTTTACTTGAATATCGGGATTAATTTTTTCATTTATTTCTAAAATATTTACCCCGGCACCGTTAAAAAAACCCTTAGCATGAATTATCCCTTTTGCCGGATAAGAAATTTTATATTTGGCATATTTGATATTTTTTACATCTGTCCAGTTTTGCTCTATGCTAATATTACTTTGCTCAAATTCCGGCGCTTTTGTTTCTGTAAAATCAAAAAAGCTAAACGCAAAGATAAGAAGAATTAAAATATTAAAATTAAATACAGCGGCATATACAAATTTTCTTGTGCAGGATAGCATTTTGCTATCTTGCTCAAAATAGATTAATGAGGATTGAGCCGCGGTCATTTCCGTTTTTCCGTTTCTTTTTAATGGGTTTTTATATGAAATATCCAAAACAAATATTTTGGACAGGTTAATTACTCTTCGGACAGCTATAGGCTCATACTACTATTATAGCATAAAGTAATAAAAAGCGCAACCCCAATAATAATGGTATTTTTGACAATTAATCCCGTTTAAAAATGTAAATTTTATGCCCGTTGAAAATTAATCTGATAGAATGGGAATATGTGTAAAATTCTTTTTATTACGAATGAAAAATATTCTCTTAATAC
>JAJQDG010000022.1 GCA_021202305.1 Candidatus Gastranaerophilales bacterium | reverse complement strand
TAACAAAAGCCGCACTGTTTTCAACGGGAAAAATTCTATTATCCGGCTGAACGTACGTTTTAATGCCCAGTTTTTCAAAATCAAAAAGCGTTTCTTTTAAGCCGTAGCGCGAAAATACCGAATATAAAAACTTTTCTCCGCGTGGATAAAACCCCGCAAGAGTTTTATTATCATATTCATTATATGCCAGATTACACCGTCCGTTTCCGGTCGGAAGAAGGGTTTTAAGCGGGGAGGACTTTTCATAAATTGTGATATTTGCTTTTTTGCCAAAAAAATCAAGCAGTTTTATTGCGCAAAAAATGCCCGAAGCACCTCCGCCTATTATGGCAAATTCAGGCATTATCATGCCCTTTTGTTATTATCGTGCCGTATAAAAATACATCCTCAGGATCATCAAGTTCTTCATGCAGCTCAAGAATTGTTTTTTTAATTACGGGATGAACAAAAGATGCCTTGATTTCAAGCATTGGAACAAGCATAAATGCGCGCTTGTGAACATATTTGTGCGGAATTGTAAGAATTTCGTTTGAAAAAATCAAATCATCATAAAAAAGAATGTCAATATCAATTGTGCGCTCGCCCCATTGTTCTTCATTAATACGATTGCGTCCGAGTTTTGCTTCAACGGATTGGCATACGCGCAAAAGCTCAATCGGCAAAAGCTCCGTTCTTATTGCGATAACTGCATTAACAAACCACGGCTGATTTTTTTTACCCCAGGGTTCTGTTTCATAAAAAGAAGAAGCTGCCGCAACTTTGATTGAATTGTCGTTGCTCAAAAAACTGACGGCTTGTTGTATATTTGAAAGCCTGTCGCCTTTATTTGAACCCAGTGATAAAAATGCTGTTGCCAATTTAACCTCTTTTTCTATCTTTAATTAACATTTTATTATTCTTTTGTTATAATGGCAATATACTACTTGTTTTTGTGCGGGGGAATAAATGAAAAATAATCAGTCAATAGGGGTTTATATAATAGTGGCTATAATTGCAGCCATTATAGCTTGCATGGCATTTATGGGGCCTGCAACATCTACAACGGAAATTTCTTATTCCGCATTTTTGAAAAAAGTCCAATCAGGTGAAATTTCGAGCGTGCTGGTAACAAAAGATGTTTTATACGCAGTTCCCGTTGAAAGTGAAACTGAAAAAAATCAGGAAAATAAACCTCAAAATGAACTGTTATCTTCACTGGCGGGCGCACAAAATTTACCCGTTATGCAGTATAAAGTTACAATCCCCGGTGATACCGAGGCGCTTTTTAAAGTCCTTGAAGAAAATTCAGTTGATATAAACGTTAAAAAACCGCAGGAAGGTTCGATTTTTTCTGCTATAGGGTCTGTTTTAGTACCTTTATTTTTTATAATAATGATAATTTTAGTTTTAAAAGGAATTCAACAGGGCGGTTCTGCCGCAATGAATTTTGGAAAGTCCCGCGCAAAAATGATGCAGGAATCAAAGGTAAAAATAACTTTTAAAGATGTGGCGGGGATTGATGAAGAAAAACAAGAGCTTGAGGAAATTGTTGATTTTTTAAAAAGCCCTGAAAAATATACAAAACTGGGCGCCAAAATTCCAAAAGGCGCCTTGCTTGTCGGCGCCCCCGGCACAGGTAAAACTCTTATGGCAAAAGCAGTTGCGGGCGAAGCGGGCGTACCGTTCTTTTCAATTTCGGGTTCCGATTTTGTTGAAATGTTCGTAGGCGTAGGCGCAAGCCGTGTTCGTGATTTATTCGAGCAGGCAAAAAAACACCAGCCCTGTATAATTTTTATTGATGAAATTGATGCCGTAGGGCGTCAGAGGGGCGCAGGATTAGGCGGCGGACATGACGAAAGAGAACAGACATTAAATCAGCTTCTTGTTGAAATGGACGGTTTTGATGAGAACACAAATATTATCGTTATTGCCGCAACAAACAGACCCGATATTCTTGATACCGCACTTTTAAGACCGGGGCGTTTTGACCGCCAGATTTATATAAGTCTGCCTGATATTAAAGGAAGGGAAGATATTTTAAAAGTTCACGCCAAAAATAAAATTCTTGCTCCCTCGGTTGATTTAAAAGTCCTTGCAAAAAGGACATCAGGTTTTACAGGCGCTGATTTGCGCAATTTGTTAAACGAAGCGGCGCTTCTTGCGGCAAGAAACAATAAAGACAATATTACAATGGAAGATGTCGACAATTCAATTGACCGTGTTGAAGCAGGCATTGAAAAGAAAAGCAAAGTTCTAACGGAAGAAGATAAGGAAACTACAGCCTATCATGAAGTGGGGCATGCTCTAATAAATGTACTTTTGGAAGATTCAAAAAATGAACTTCATAAGGTTTCAATTATTCCGCGCGGGTATGCACTCGGGATAACATGGTCGCGCCCTAAAGATGAAAGCGTATTTACTTCTAAAAATGAGCTTTTATGCCAAATTGCAATCACGCTCGGGGGCAGAGCCGCAGAAGAAATTATATACGGCAAGGAAAATATTTCAACCGGAGCTTCTTCTGATTTATCCAAAGTGTCAGAGACTGCAAGAAAAATGGTTATGTCATGGGGCATGAGTGAAAAACTCGGTAATCTGACATACGGCAAGTCGCAGGAACATATTTTTATGGGGCGTGATTTCGGACACCAAAGAGATTATTCGGAACAAATAGCCTACGTTATTGATGAAGAAGTTAAATCAATTGTCGATATGCAGTATTCAAAAGTAATGAATCTGTTAAATGAAAATCGTGATGTTTTAGACGCCATGTCAAGAGAACTCCTTGAAAAAGAAACAATGGAAGGCGAAGAATTTATAGAGTCTGTTAACAAAATTAAAGCAAGAAGAATTTCATAGCGAATTTACGGAAAAATTAAAGTTTTTTGCACTCTCAGATTATTTTTAACCGTGAAAACAGTTTCAGGTACTTCCCGTTTGGATTTTTAAACAGACGTTTCAGGCACAAAAATCCCCCTTCAAGCGGTTGTTTCAAGGGGGGATTTTATAATTTGAATTTTATGCTTCAGTATTTTCGGTTTCTTCAACAATTGCTTCTTTTATTGTTTCAGAAGCATTCACAATAACTTTAAGCTGCGCTTTAACTTTTGATGAAAGCTTAACTGTCATTAAAAATTCGCCTACTTTATTAATGGGATTATCAAGAATTATCGATTTTTTATCAACTTCAACTCCTGATTTATTTAAAATTTCTTCAGCTAATTTTTTTGTGGTGATTGTACCGAAAAGCTTGCCTGATTCGCCCGCTTTTGCACTTAATTCAAGAAGCTCTATTGCTTCAATTTTTTCAGCTTTAACAAGAGCTTCCTGGTGAAGTTTTTCAGATTTTGCCTTAATTCTTAAAATATTTCTTTCTCTTGCTTCAAGTGCGCCTTTTGTGGCAACTTCGGCAAGATTTGAGGGGATTAAATAATTTCTCGCATAGCCGTCTTTGACGTTGATTAAATCTCCGGCTTCGCCGACATTTTGAACGTCTTTCTTTAATATAAGCTGCATTATAAATTCTCCTTGTTTTAATATGTCGCTTTTTTATGTTAAAAAAAACAAAAAGCAATTTCAAGTATAGAGTTTGCGGAAAAATTAAAATTTTTTCCGCAAACTCATAAGCGTTTATTTATCTTAAACAAAAGAATAAATGTTGACATTGCAGTTTGCTTGGGATATATTTTTAAATCGTAAGAGAGGCTGACCGTGTCTAAATGCAAAATTATTTGCTACGGTCCCTTAATAAAGAAAGGACAGAAAATGTACGCAATTGTAGAAACAGGCGGAAAACAATATAAGCTGGAAGAAGGCAGATACGTTGATGTTGAGCTTTTGGAAAACAGCGTTGATGAAAAAATTGTCTTTGACCGTATTGTTATGCTTGTAAACGGTAAAAAATCAAAAGTCGGACAGCCCTATGTTGAAGGTGCAACAGTTGACGGCACGATTATCAAACATGATAAAGCAAAAAAAATCATTGTTTTCAAACAGCGCCCTAAAAAAGGCTACAGAAGAAAACAAGGACACAGACAGCAATTTACAAGAGTTATGGTTAGTAAAATCAACACAAAGGCTTCAAAAAAGTCTGCTATTGATTCAGAAAATGCAGGAGAAGAATAATGGCACATAAAAAAGGGCTTGGTTCAACCAAAAACGGCAGAGATTCAGAAAGCAAGCGCCTGGGCGTCAAAAAGTTCGGCGGTGAAGAAGTTCTTGCCGGAAATATCTTAGTAAGACAAAGAGGAACAAAATTCCATGCGGGGAATAATGTAGGCATAGGCTCAGATGATACTTTATTTGCGCTTATTGACGGCGTTGTAAAATTTGAACCGCACAGAAGAACACGCAAACAGGTAAGTGTTTACGCAAAATAGATTATTGTAAATTAACAATTTTTTTAATACTATTAAAGTGTTGGGGGCGTAGCTCAGATTGGTTAGAGCGCATGCCTGTCACGCATGAGGTCGCGGGTTCGATCCCCGTCGTCCCCGCCACTTCTAAAAAGCACCCTTTAGGGTGCTTTTTAGTGCAATTAATAACAATTTTAAAAACCTTATAAAATAGTTTTTAAAC
>JAJQDG010000173.1 GCA_021202305.1 Candidatus Gastranaerophilales bacterium | reverse complement strand
GATACTGGTTATGTTTAACGGTTTAAATTCGCAAAAAAAAGTTGTTCCGTGTGTAATTTTATATGATATTAAAATGAACAGGTATAAAAATATATCCTTTTCAAAGCTTAAAAATGAAGTCAAGGCTGCAAACGGCGCAAATATTGTTGTTTCAGGTTTAAACGGCAAAAATTTTGTAATTGAAACTTTTGATGATGCAAAAGAAAAATTTTTAACATCGTTAGATATTATCGAAAAAAATTATTCATCAGTCGAAGTTCTTGCAAACGGCAGGTACCTCATTTTAGACGTCTGGCAAAAACCGTTAATGATTTTTGACCCTAAAAATCATAAAACCTTAAAATTTGAAAATCCCCCTGTTTATTTTACGGAAGTTAAGGGCGGAAACCTTGTTTTTGTCGAAGAAAAAAATTCCGCTATGTTTCTTTCTTATTTTGATACGGAAAAATACAATAAAAAAAATCTTTTAAGCGCTAAAAAAATCGATATAAGACCGGTTATAGGATATTTAAAAAACAGTAATTATATAGTTGCGCGTATAAACGGCGAGGATTTTTCCGTAAATGCATTAAACGGCGAAAAATATAAAATTGAAAACTCTGAAGATAACAATTTTATGATTGATATAGGCAATAATAAATATGTGATAAATAAAACAAACGCTGCGTATATTTTGGATTTAACCACGGGAAAAATCATTCCGACGGGTAAATTAACAGGCTGGCCTTCAAATTTTTCATATCCGCTTGATGAAGATAACACAATTATAATAAATGATATGACCGATAAAACCTTTATTGCAAATAATAAAACAGATGAAATAAAAAAATTTGCTGCATTGTCCGGCAAATATTATCATACTTATCCGCACAAAGTTATGACCCTGAATGACGGCACAATCATTGCAAGATATGTTGAAAATTGCAGCGAAACGGAAAAAAATTTGAAAGAATTGGGAAAAATTTTAGATATTTTTTCAATATCTCTTTGTTCCGGAAAAAATTATGCTTTTTGTTCGGAATTTAATTCCATTCCCTATTACAGTTATACGGTTACTGATATCCGGAAGAAAAAAGCAAAATAATTTTCCTCATTCCGCTAAAACTTTACATCAAACAGTGTTTATGCAAGAATATCAATTGTTAAATAGATTTAAAGGAAAATAAAAATGCCAAGGAAAATTGCACTTGAAAAAATAAGAAACATTGGTATTGCCGCCCATATTGATGCCGGCAAAACCACTACAACTGAACGTATTTTGTTCTATACGGGCAAAACTCATAAAATAGGCGAAGTTCATGACGGCGCTGCCGTAACGGATTTTATGGATCAGGAAAGAGAACGCGGTATTACAATTCAGTCTGCCGCAGTTACATCAACCTGGAAGGGTCATCAGATTAATATTATTGACACCCCGGGACACGTGGACTTCACAATTGAAGTTGAAAGGTCGCTTCGTGTGTTAGACGGCGTTGTTGCTGTTTTTTGCGCGGTAGGCGGCGTTCAATCCCAATCGGAAACAGTGTGGCGCCAGGCTAACCGTTATGAAGTTCCCCGTATGGTTTTTGTAAATAAAATGGATAGAACCGGTGCAAACTTCTACCGCGTTGTTGATCAGGTGAAAAACCGTTTGGGCGCAAATGCTCATCCTATCCAGCTTCCTATAGGCGCTGAAGATAAAATGTGCGGTATTATTGACCTTGTTGAAATGAAAGCGCATATTTATAAAAATGATCTGGGTACGGATATTGAAGTAACCGATATTCCTGCCGATATGCTTGATAAAGCCAATGAATACCGCGACGGACTTGTTGAAGCGGTTGCCGAATTAGACGATAATTTAATGGAAAAATTCTTTGACGATCCCGCTACAATTACGGTAAGCGAATTAAAGGCAGGTTTAAGAAAAGGTGTTTGCGAAAATAAGATAGTTCCCGTTACCTGCGGTACAGCATTTAAAAATAAGGGGGTACAGCTTCTTCTGGATGCAGTTGTCGATTATATGCCGTCTCCTGTAGATGTTAAAGCTATTGAAGGCGAATTGCCGGACGGCGAAAAAACCGCCCGCCACTCATCCGATGATGAGCCTTTTTCTGCTCTTGCATTTAAGGTTATGACAGATCCTTATGTCGGGCGTTTAACTTTCCTTAGAATTTATTCGGGAAAATTGACCTCGGGTTCTTACGTTTTGAATGCAACAAACGGCAAAAAAGAAAGAATTTCAAGGCTTGTGCAAATGTATGCAGATCAAAGAATTGAAGAAGACGATGTGTATGCAGGCGACATCTGCGCGGCAGTCGGCTTAAAAGATACAACAACGGGTGATACGCTGTGCGATGAAAAAGCTCCGATAATCTTAGAAAAAATGGCATTCCCAGAGCCTGTTATTTCGGTTGCGATTGAACCTAAAACAAAAGCCGATCAGGATAAAATGGCAATTGCACTTCAAAAACTTGCGGAGGAAGATCCTTCGTTCAGAGTTAAAACCGATAATGAAACCGGACAAACAATTATATCAGGCATGGGCGAATTACATCTTGATATTATTGTTGACCGTCTTATGAGAGAATTTAAAGTAGATGCGAATGTGGGCAAACCGCAGGTTGCATACCGTGAAACTATCCGCGGCAATTCGGATCAGGATTCTAAATTTATCCGTCAATCAGGCGGTAAGGGTCAATACGGGCATGTTAAAGTCAGAATTTCACCTGCTGAAGAAAATGCCGGCTTTGTATTTGAAAATAAAATAGTAGGCGGTGCTATTCCAAAAGAATATATTGAACCTGCAAGAAAAGGTATGGAAGAAGCCCTTGAAGGCGGTATTCTGGCAGGATTTCCCGTAATTGACGTTAAGGTTGAACTTTATGACGGTTCTTACCATGAAGTTGATTCATCCGAAATGGCATTTAAAATTGCAGGTTCAATGGCAATTAAGGAAGGCTGCAAAAAGGCAAAACCCTGCTTATTGGAACCTATGATGAAAGTTGAAATTGAAGTGCCTGAAGAAAATACGGGCGATATAATAGGCGACATTTCATCAAGACGCGGACGCGTTGAAGGTATGGAAATTATTGAAGGCACGGGCATTCAAAAAATCCGCGCAATAGTTCCGTTAGCTGAAATGTTTGGCTATGCAACGGATATACGTTCTAAAACGCAGGGCAGAGGCACGTTTTCAATGGAATTTTCAAAATACGAACAAGTTCCGGCAAATATTGAAACTGAAATTATATCTAAATCAGGTGCTGCTGTTTAAAAATTACAAAAATAAAAAGAGGGCGGCTTTTTGCCGCTTTCTTTTTATTTATTTTCAAATAACGGGGCAGTTTTTAGCCCGCTTAAAATTTAGCAGATAAGATTTTGGAGTTTTTGAGTTTTTAAGCTGTTTAGCCTTTTTTATTTTAAAATTTCAACCCAATTTTTGAATAATTATATCTGCAATGCGTGAAGCTGCACGCCCGTCGCCATAAGGATTAATTGCTTGTGTCATTTTTGCATATTCATTTTTATCATTTAAAAGCAGATTGACCGTATTGCATATTTTTTCAATATCAGAACCAACAAGTCTGACACCCCCTGAAATAACGGCTTCGGGTCTTTCGGTTTCATTTCTTAAAACCAATACCGGAACCTTTAGGCTCGGTGCTTCTTCTTGAACGCCGCCCGAATCGGTTAAAATCAGTTTTGACTTTTTCATAAGCGCACAAAAGGGAGCATAATCCAAAGGCTCAATAAGCTTAATTCTGTCTTTATTTTTTAAATATTTTTCAACAGTATTTTTTACATTCGGATTTGGATGAACAGGATACACGATTTGAACGTTTTTGTGTTCTTCTGCAATCCTGATTGCAGCTTTGCAAATATTTTCCAGAGGAAGTCCGAAATTTTCGCGCCGGTGCGAAGTTAAAAGAATTGTATCTAAATTTAAATCTAAATCGATATCAGATTTTTCATTATAATTTTTAACTGTGTAAAAAAGCGCGTCAATTACCGTATTTCCTGTTTTATAAATTGAATTTTTAGTCTTTATATTGGAAGCTTTTATGTTTGAAGCCGCATTATCGGTCGGGCAAAAATGAAAATCTGAAACCGCATCTGCAAAAACACGGTTAATTTCTTCAGGGAAAGGATAGTTTTTATCAAAAGTCCTCAATCCTGCTTCCACATGCGCTATTGGAATTTTTGCGTAAAAAGCGCTCATAGAAGACGCAAAAGCAGTTGTTGTATCTCCATGAACAAAAACAACATCGGGCTTTATTTCTTCAAGAATTTTTTTTACGGAAAGCAAAATATCAGATGTTAAATTCCACAAATTTTGATTTTCTTTCATCAAATTCAAATCAAAATCAGGCTTTATGTGGAACAGATTTAAAACAGAATCAAGCATTTGCCTGTGCTGTGCCGTAACGATAACAACGGGCTCTATCTCGCTTCTTTTTTGAAATTCTATAATCAAAGGCGCCATTTTAATTGCCTCGGGGCGAGTTCCAAAAATAATTGCAGCTTTAATTTTCTTCTTCATAAAGGGATTTTACATCAAAAATCTAAATAAATACAAATAAAAAGAAAATTAGCGAAGCCGGTGTGAAGAGCGGGTGGATGACACCCGCTCGTAACATTACGGCGAA
>JAJQDG010000046.1 GCA_021202305.1 Candidatus Gastranaerophilales bacterium | reverse complement strand
GTGATGAAATTATACAAATAGTTCAGGAATATTTATCTGATGATAAAATAAGACCTTTAACGGATTATGTTCAAGTCCTGTCTCCTGAAAAAATAAATTTTGATATTCTTGCAAATGTAATCTTGTATCTGGATGCGGATGAAGAAACAGTTTTAACTTCAATCAGTGAAAAATTGGAAGAATACAAATTAACATTGAGCTCCGCTTTAGGCAAGGATGTCATTCAAACACAGATTATTACAATAATAAACAGTGTTTACGGTGTATTTAAGGTAGAACTTGAAAGCCTGGAAGATATTGAGATTTCGGAATTTCAGTGGGCAAATCTTGAAAATTATTCTATAACGGTTGGAGGTTATGCAGATGAGTGATTCAAGAAGTTTAGCCCCAATAAATGACATAAATTTAACGGTTTTTGATGAAATCTGTGAAGAACGTTTTAAAAATCTTGATTTAGAATGTGTTCTGGTTTCAATAATAGATAATGTACCATCCGATGCTCTGCCCCATTTAGCAGAACAATATCATATAACAGGTAATGAGGGATGGCTTCAGGCGCTGAGTGAAACAGAAAAAAGAAATCTGATAAAATCCGCTATAAAAATGCACAGATACAAAGGGACAAAATATGCTATTGAAGAAATATTCAACACATTAAATATTGTGGGAAATGTTGAAGAATGGTTTGAATACGATGGCAATCCATATTACTTTAAAGTTATTCTTCAAATATTTAACCGCTCAATCAATGAAGAAACAGAAAACAAATTAAGGGCATTAATTAATGAATACAAAAACGAACGTTCATGGCTTGAAGAATTGCAATTTTATTTAACGTCTTATACAAAAAATCTGCGCTCTTATTGTGCCGTTTTAAGTGAAGAAACAATAACCGTTAATGCTAAGGAGAATTAAATGGCTGAGGAATTTTATTCATTAGTTACAAATACAGGTTTATCCAAACAATTAGAGAGTTTAGAAACAGGACTTCCCTTTGAAATAACTCAGATTGCACTGGGGGATGGGAACGGAACATATTATGAACCCTCAAAAGAACAGACAAAACTTGTCAATGAAGTATGGCGGGGAAATATTGAAACCTGCGAATGGTCAGATGACAGATTTTACTGTGTAACAACAGTTCCTGCGGATGTTGGCGAATTTACCGTAAGAGAAGCGGGCGTTTTTGACAGCGGTAATAATTTAATAGTTATATCGAAATTCCCCGAAACCATAAAACAAACATCCGATACGGGAACAGTAAAACAGCTTACTATAAGAATTGAAATGCTTCTGACAAACGATGAACTTGCAGAACTTGTTGTAAATCCGAATATTCAGATGGTTACAAAATCCGAGGTCGAAGAAACTTTAGGAAATTTTCAAGCAATATCAGAAAAAGGTATCCCGAACGGATATGCTCCGATTGATGAAAACGGATTAATTCCTGAAGAATATATACCTGAGATTGAAACAAAAAGTTTATTGACTCCATTTTGTTTAAATTCCTGCAAACTTGATACAAAGGGAAATCCTGATTTATTGAGTTCTAAAACAGTCAAAGTTGCAAAATATACATCAAGTATTCTTGGTGTTTTTTATACGGCATTAGACACGGTTCTTGAAAAAGATGTGGTCGTATATGCCGATACGGAATTGAAAGATGTCTTGAGCACAATTGTTGTAATTGATGAAGAAACAGGCTATATCTCATTTGGCGAGATTGAAACATTAAGCGAGGATGAAGAAAATTTACTTCATTATTCGGGGAGTGTAACAGGTGATTTTTACATTCAAGAGACTCTTGAAGTCGGTACAGAATGTTATTCGGATGAAGAGTATACGGATTTAATTGGAGTTGTAACTTATTTAAACCTTACAAAAATATGTATAAGCAATGATGAAACCTATACCTTAGACGGCAATGTAACAACTCACATATATATAACGGCAGCAGCTCCGTTTACATATACAACTGCCTTAAGTAAAACTCATACCGTTGAAGATGACCTTGTTTTGGATGTAATTGATTTATGCCCGGAAGATGGCGAAAGTGCGGCTTTTAATCTTTTTGTAAGTAATGACGGGGATGAGTATTCTCTTTTGGCTTTACAAAATGAAATTTTTACTCAAATGCTTGAACCTGATGATTACAGTATAAATGATATCTGGTTCAGAATATTAGAACCGCTTGCAAGCTATATTTACCTCTTAAATGTATGGCAGGAGACAAACCTTGTACCAATCGGAGTATTCTCGCTTGAAGGCGGAGAGGAGTAAATAAACAGATAATACAGAGAAAATAAAAAAACGGAGACAAAAATGGAAACAAAATACTATTACAGCTACAACACGGCTGCAAAAACTTATTCAGGAAAACATCCGGCACTAAAAAATCCGCAAAGACCGTCAGAATATCTGCTTCCCGCTAAAGCAACTTTTATTGAACCGCCCCAAACAGGTACAAATGAGATTGCAATCTGGAATGGTCAAAACTGGGATATTGAATCGGATTTTAGAGGTCAAACCCAGGTGAATATTGAAACAAAAGAAATCTCAACTATTGAATACGTTGGTGCAATTAAAGACGGATTTCAAAAAATATCTGAAGATATGGCGGAAGATATTAAAACCAATCCTGAAAAATACAAAAATATAGGAGGTAATTTTTCGGATATTTCAAACACGGATGAATACAGACAGTTTCTTAAAGAAAAAGAAACTGAAGCCCGAAAAACCAAAATTGAGCAGGAATTATCCGAACTGGATATAAAAAGGATTCGTGCAATTTGCGAGTCTTCAATAAAAGATGAGTTTACAGGTGAAACGTGGCTTGATTTTTACAATAAACAAGTTGCCAATTTAAGAGAAGAATTAAATAAGTTATAAGGAATGAATATTGGAAATAGCAGATTTAAAAACTTCAAATATTAATCAAAACGGTTATCACAAGAATGTGTATACAAAAGAGAGAATCGGAACTCTCTTTACTTATCCGATAGATTATACTCCCGATGATTGTCTTTCATGTGATGGGTATTCTTTATTGATTGAGGATTACGAAGATTTATACAATGTCATCGGTACAAATTTTAATGAAGATGATGATGAAGAAGGTACATTTAGAGTCCCCGATTACAACGTAAGCAGAAGATTTTTACAGCCGGGGGTAACGGCAGGCGAACTTATTGAAGCAGGTTTACCTAATATAGCCGGAAAGTTCGATGGTAACGGGGATGACGATTCAACAAGAAAAACCGGTGCTTTTTATCAGGATGGTAAAGTCAGCGGTTCTAATGGTAATAGTGATGCTTCGGGTTACTATATATATTTTGATGCATCACTCTCATCCTCAATCTACGGCAATTCTTCAACCGTACAGCCGCCGTCACAAATAGTACATATCTGCATTAAATACAAGTAAAATTATGGAAATAGTTAATTTAAAAACCAATTCCTTAAATCAGAATAATTACAATAACAACATTTTAACCCCGGAATTTGTTGGTTCATTACTCATTTACCCTGTCGGAATTACTCCCGAAAAATGTTTGTCATGTGACGGGTATACTTTGAAAATAGAAGATTACAATATTCTTTATTCGGTTATAGGAACACAATTTAACACAGGTGAAGAAGCGGAAGATGAATTCAGTATCCCCGATTACAATGTAACAGGAAGATTTTTGCAACCCGGAACTGATGCTGGAAGTAAAATTACAGCAGGTTTACCCGGTATTGATTTAGCGTTGAGAGTTGACGGCGGAGCTACAACAAAGTCATATTACAATAATACCTATTTAACGGATTACGGAACAGATGATTATGGCGGAACATTAAGTAAAATTACCGACAATAGCGATGAATACATGTTCTTAATGTCCGATGCCACAGACAACAGAAAAGCCGGAGATCTGATTTTAGATACCGAAATCTACGGCAATTCTTCAACCGTACAGCCGCCGTCACAAATAGTTCATGTATGTATCAGATATAAATAATGAGAATTAATTATGACATCACTATCTAAAATATGCTTACACTGGACAGCAGGAGCAAATACTCCCTGTGAAACAGATTTAAACGCATATCACTATTGTGTCGATAAAAACGGCAAAATTTATCTGGGGAAATATACCCCCGAAGATAATCTAAACTGCTATGACGGAAGTTATGCAAAACACTGTGGCGGCGGAAATACAGGTTGTATTGGAATATCTGTATGCGGAATGTTTGATTTTGATTTAAAAAATAAGCAAACAAAATATCCCCTTACTCAAAAACAGGTCGAAGCAATGTGCGAAAAAGCAGCAGAACTTTGTATCAAATACGGAATCACTGTCAGTAAAAACACTGTATTTACCCATTATGAATTCGGGCAACTCAATCCTAAAACTTCAAGTTTTGGGAAAATAGATTTTACTTATCTTCCGTATTTGCCCGACTTGCAAAAAGATAGAATCGGCGATTATTTAAGAAATAAAGTTCAGTGGTACATGATTCAGCTTAAAAAATAGAAATGAAGATACGAAACAAAAAAAGAAAGAAAAGAACAAAAGAAAGGAGATTGCTATGAGTTTATTATCGTGGATTAAGGATTGGAAAGTTTTAAATAAGCTGTGGCTTGTAATTGAGCCGT
>JAJQDG010000171.1 GCA_021202305.1 Candidatus Gastranaerophilales bacterium | reverse complement strand
CATAAAAACAATTTTAAATACATTCTATTTCTTAATTTTGTGCGTACCTTTTCTGGTTATTTTTCCCCTTATTATAGCAATTTTAATTAATCAAAAAATAAAATGCGCAAATCTGTATAAGCTTATAATTTATCTGCCGGTTGTAGTTTCAATAGTCGTTGTTGCAATTGCTTTCAAATGGCTCTATCAACCTGAGGGACTTTTAAATTACCTGCTTGGTTTTTTGTCTGTTCCCCCTGTGAACTGGCTTTCAAACCCGAAATTTGCCATGATTTCCGTTGCACTTGTAACAATTTTTAAAGGAATCGGCTACTATATGATGATTTATCTTGCTGCGCTTATGAGCGCCCCAAAAGAACTGTACGAAGCGGCAGAAATTGACGGTGCCAACGTATTTATTAAACATTTAACAGTAACAATTCCTCACCTGATGCCCGTCATAGCGCTGGTTTCTACAATAAGCGCAATTTCAGCATTAAAGGTGTTTGCCGAAATATACGTTATGACAAAAGGCGGTCCTTTAAATTCTACAAAAACAATAGTGTATTACATTTATGAGCATGCTTTTGAAAGTCTTGATTTGGGGGCAGCTTCAGCTGCCTGCGTTATTTTGCTTGTTCTTGTTACGGTTTTTTCCGCAATAAACATTTTGTGCTTTGAAAGGGATAAATACGGGCTGTGAAAATATTTAAGGGATTTTTAGTTCATTTTATATTGATTTTAGTTTGCATATTTTGCCTGCTTCCTTTTTTGTGGCTCACATCTACGGCATTAAAAGGTTCTATGGAAAACATTTTTCAATATCCGCCGCAAATGCTGCCAAAATTTCCCACGCTTGATAATTTCAAAGAGGTGCTTCGTTTAGTTCCTATTTTAAAATATGCCCTAAATAGTTTCATTGTTGCTTTTTCAACCGTTATTCTAAATTTAATATTTTCATCCCTTGCGGCATATCCGCTTGCAAGAATGGAATTTAAAGGGAAAAATGCAGCCTTTTTTCTTATTTTAATTACACTCACTGTTCCTTTTCAGGCAATTATGCTGCCTGTTTATATAATTATCCTGCGCATGGGGCTTGTTGATTCGGTTTCTGATTTTGGCGGATATCTGGGAATGGTACTGCCATTTTGCGTTAATGCTTTTGGAATTTTTCTTTTACGGCAGGCATTTTTAACCATTCCGAAAGAATTAGAAGAATCCGCCGTAGTTGACGGGTGCAATTCATTTCAGATATTTACGAAAATTCTTATACCTTTGATAAAACCTTCGCTTTCTGTTTTAGCAATTTTTACTTTTGTAGGCAGCTGGGGTGAATTTTTGTGGCCGAGCATAATTCTTACAAAACAGAGTCTGTTTACCCTTCCTGTCGGTATTAATGAGCTGCAAGGGGCATTTAGCGCCGATTACAGATTGATAGCAGCGGGTTCAATGGTTTCAATTATCCCTATTACCCTGTTTTTTCTTGTTTTACAGCGCTATTTTATAGGCGGAACGCATGAAGGAGCGGTAAAAGGATGAGCTATAACGAAATTTTCAGCAGAAATACTTTATATTGGAGCGAAGAATTTCAAAATTTTTTGAAAAACAAATATATCGCGGTAATCGGGCTTGGAGGTGTAGGCGGATATGCGCTTGAAGCCTTGTGCAGATTGGGTATTTCAAATTTTTTGATAGCAGATTTTGATACTGTTTCAATTTCAAATATAAACAGGCAGATTTTTGCCCTGAATTCAACACTGAATCTAAAAAAAACAGAGGCGGCAAAAAAAAGGCTGCTGGACATAAATCCGGATATTAACCTTGAAATACGGGATGATTTTCTTGATGAAGAAGATTTTCCTTTGCTGTTTGAAACAAAACCCGATTTTATCGTAGATGCAATTGACGTTGTGCGTTCTAAAATTGCGCTTTTGAAATACGCAAAATCATACGATATTAAAGTAATTTCATCTTTTGGAGCTGGAAACAGAATGGACGCTTCCAGGCTCCATGTTACCGATATATCAGAAATAAAATCCAATGATGTTTTTGTCAAAAATGTTATTTCAAAATTAAAAAAATATGCCGGAATAAATTCAGGTATTTGGACTGTATGGAGCAGTGAGCATGCCCGTAATTTAAAAAAAATCAGAAATACGGAAAAAATAAAAAAGGGAAATGGCTCGGAGATTGAAATTACAAAAATTACTCCCGCCTCAAATGCAATTGTACCTGCTGTTTCAGGATTACTTTCCGCAAATAAAATTTTAGAAATTTTTTTTCTTGAGTTTAATGAACATATAAGCTAATTCTATAGAATTAATTCTTGCGGGCGATAAAATTGTATAAAAGGTGCGCTATCATAATAGTGTGAGCTGATGAAACCACTGTTATCTAATTCGGGGTTGCGATATTAAATTTTGAACAGGGAAATGATTTTGTCAGTTCACTTCATTTTGATAGTTGAAGCGCCGGACATGTTTGCGCTTCAATTTGTGTATTTGGAAGGATTGTTTTAATTTTTCTCAAAAACTCGCATGTTAATTTGCGCGTCCGGCGCCTGTAAAGACGCGGCAAGCCTTTGAATTAAATCCTCATTTATTAATTGCGCATTTTGCAGTTTTTTATTGCCGGATTCATTTTTTTATATGAATTGTTTTAAAAAAAAATTTATGTGGTAAAATGTTTGGGCACATTGTTATAAGGGACTGGAAATGACGGTTTTAAAACCCAAAACGGCAAAAGACAGGATAATTTTGGCGTTGGATGTTGACACTGTTGAAGAAGCAAAAGAACTTGTTTTGGAATTAAGGGATTATGTGGGCTTTTTTAAGATTGGACTGCAATTGCAAAGCTGCGGTTATGAAGCTTGCGAAGCGGTAAAAAGCCTTGGCGGAAAAGTTTTTTATGATATGAAATTTCATGACATTCCAAATACAGTGGCACGGGCAAGCGCAAACCTTGTCAAGAGGGGAATTGATTTTTTTGATCTTCATATAAAAGGCGGTTCAAAAATGATGAGTGCAACGGTCAGGCTTGCAAATGAAACCGCAAAAAAATACGGTATGGAATCACCTTCCATTCTTGGCGTAACGCTGCTTTCAAGCTTCGGGCAAAAAACACTTACTCAAGAATTGAACGTGAATATGAGCATAGATGAATATGTTTCCCGCCTTGCAGCAACCGCACGCGATTCGGGGCTGGCGGGGGTTGTTGCTTCCGCTTCGGAAGCGCCCGTTATCAGAGAAGAATGCGGCGAAGATTTTATTATAGTTTGCCCCGCGGTAAGACCTACCTGGAGCGTTGTTAATGATCAAGTTCGCGTTGTTACTCCCTCTGAAGCCGTTAGAGCCGGCGTGGATTATATTGTAGTTGGCAGACCCGTTACAAATGCGCAAAATAAAACAGAAGCAATAGAGCTTATTACACAAGAAATTTCTGATGCTCTTAGCGTATCAAATGATATTATTAACGTATAATAAGGAATTTAAAAATGAGATTAAAATCAGTTTTTGGTGTCCCGAAAGAATTAAAAGAAGACGAAAAAAGAGTAGCTCTTACTCCGGATACTATAAAGATTTTAACTGATGATAAATATGAAGTATACGTTGAAAAAGATGCAGGAATTTTGTGCGGATTTACCAATGAAATGTATCTTGAAGCGGGCGCTGTTATTCTTGACACAAAGGAAGAAATTTGGGATAAAGCAAATATAATTGTAAAAGTTAAAGAACCTCAAAAGGAAGAATATCCGCTTTTCAGGGAGGATCAGATAATTTTTTCTTATATGCACCTTGCTGTTGAAGAAGAGTTGGTTAAACATCTTCTGAAAAGTAAAGTTTGTGCAATATGCGCAGAATCCGTAAAAACAAAAACAGGCGAACACCCTCTTTTAAGACCTATGTCAGAAGTAGCAGGCAGATTGAGCATTCAATTGGGCGCGCATTATCTTGAACAAATTAACGGCGGACAAGGTGTTTTACTGGGCGGGGTGCCGGGAGTCCGCCCCGGAAAAGTTGTTATTTTAGGTGCGGGCGTTGTCGGAACAAATGCCGCAAAAGTTGCTCTTGGTATGGGTGCGGATGTTTCCGTACTGGATATAAATTCAAAGCGCCTTGCTGATTTGGATTTAATATTTAACGGCAGTATAAAAACTCATTATTGCAACCCTACAACCATTCTGGAAGAAGCCAAAAAAGCAGATATTCTTGTTACTGCGGTGTTAAAGCATGATAAAAAAGCTCCCGTTATTATAAAAGAAGAAACAGTAAAACAAATGAAAAAAGGCTCTTTTCTTATAGATGTAGCGATTGATCAGGGCGGCAATGTGGAAACCATGGACAGAACAACCACACTTACAAATCCCGTATTTGAAAAATACGGCGTATTGCATTGTGCAATTCCAAACATCCCTTCTTTAGTGCCAAGAACGTCCTCTTTTGCTTATTCTTATGCTATTTTGCCTTATATTAAGCAAATGGCGGAGCTTGGAAGTTTTATGGCAATAAGAGATTTAGATACGCTTTCAAGCGGTGTAAACACTTTCAGGGGCGCCGTTTGCAATCCTGAACTTGCGCAGATTTTTGATTTAGAACATACTGAATTATCGCTTTTAGTCGGATTTAAAGTCAAATAAAATCTTTAAGGTAAAATAATGGATAAATCTAAGC
>JAJQDG010000201.1 GCA_021202305.1 Candidatus Gastranaerophilales bacterium | reverse complement strand
TTCAATATCCATTCCTATTTTATCTTTATCAAACGCAATTGCAATAATATTTTTTGAATGGCTGACGCTAAAATTTAAATTTCCGTTTAGTAAATACGGCTTGCCGTTATCAATTTCAATCGGGTCTGTAATTTTATAAAAACTGTCTAAAATTTTTCTTAAAAATATCTTAGAATATTTATGGTGCAATTTTTTTAATTCCAAACCGGTTTTATCCGTATTCAATTTAATCAAATATATGTCCATGGTACAATCTTAGCATGAGAAAGAACAGATTTAAAAAAGCTCTAAATAACAGAATGTCTGTTGTAGAGGCTCTATCCGAAGCGCAGGCTATTACTTTTGCCCCGTTAACATTTCAAGCAATCGGCTCTATGCTGGATTTAGGGATACTTGAATTTCTTGCTTTAAATTCAGCACCAAAAGAAGAAATTATGTCCAAATTAAATTTAAATGAATATACGGTGCATACACTCCTGCAAATTGCAGAAATTGCGGGAATTGTAAATTTGGATAATGAAACTTATTCTATAACCCCAAAAGGTGAAGCATTTTTATACGATGATATGACAATTACAAATTTTAATTTTGTAAGGGATGTTTGTTATTTGGGGGCGAGTGAATTAACCGATTCATTTAAAAATTCAAAACCAAAAGGATTGCAAAAATTTGTCCGAAATTCTGAAACAATATACCCCTTATTGCCCTTTTTGCCTGAAAAAATGAAAAAAAGCTGGTATGAATTTGATCATTTATATTCAGATAACTGTTTTGAGCAGATATTTGAAATTATTACTCAAAAGCATTCTTCAATATGCGATATCGGCGGCAATACCGGCAAATTTGAAATGGTGTGCTTTAAACATAATGTTGATTTTGATATAACAATGTTCGATTTACCTGAAAACATCAAAGAAGCAAAGAAAAATCCAAAACTTATAAATTGTAAGTTTCATTCAATAAATGTTCTGGATGATAATGCCGCTTACCCTTCAATTAATAACGGCGCTGTTTTAATGAGCCAGTTTTTAGATTGTTTTTCTAAAGAACAAATTATAAAAATATTAAAAGATATAAATAAAGCTATTGATATTCAAACTCACATATATATACTTGAACCTTTTGTGGATAACCAAAAGTATAATGCTGCCGGATATTTTCTAAAACATGTTTCTTTATATTTTACCTGCATGGCTAACGGCAAAAGCAAAATGTACACTAAAAAAGAAATGCTGGAGGTTTTAGAAAAAGCAAATTTTGAACTGACTAATATTTATGAAGGCATAGGTGCTTTTGATTACACTTTATTGGAGTGCAAAAAAGGTGAAATGGCTTCAAATTAAAGAAAAATCTGCCGGAAGAAAAAGGCTTATTATTACATGGCACCTATATAAACTTTTAGGAAAAAGGATAGTTAAGCTTATTTCATTTTTTGTTGCGTTTATTACTTTTATTAAAGATAAATCTTTAAGAAATTTTTCAAGAAAATATTTTAATGTTTTATTTGAATATACAAAACTGCAAGCCCTAAAACCGGCTCTTATTAATATTTTTAGGCATATTCTATCTTATGCTTATTCTCTGATTGATAAAATGGAAGTATTTGCAGGCACGTTTGATAACGGCGATATTGAATTTGATGACAAAAATATTCAGCAAGAACTTTTTGATTTAATATCTAAAAAAAAGGGTGTGTTTTTTATATGCAATCATATAGGAAACGTTGATGTTATGAGGTCTTTTTTAAACAGCAATGCAGCTTTAAGAAAGCCCGAGGTTGCAATTTTCCTGCAAAAAAATCACTGTGCAATATTTAATGAATTTACTAACAGTTTGCTCAAAGAAACAAATAAGATAAAGGCTTATTCGATTGAAGATATTGATTTATCTATTGCAATTGAACTTGATGATATTCTGTCAAACGGAGGAATAGCCTTTATGGCAGGAGATAGAACCCCCGCAAGCAATAAGAATAATTCTGCGATATTATTAAATAAGCAAATAGAACTGCCGAGCGGAGTTTTTAGAATAGCAAAAATGGTTAATGCAAAAATATTTATGATTTCCTGTCTGAAAGAAAAAGGAAAATATAAGGTTTATCTTGAAAAAGTAAATAAAGAAGAATCTGTTCAAAAGCTGCAAGAAAAATTAACAAAATTTATGGAAAGAATGTTACTAAAAGCCCCTTTTCAATTTTATCATTTTTATGATTATTTTTTGGTATAATATACTAAAAAAGGCAAGCAGAACACATAAATGAAGGGAAGGAAAATGAATATTTCACCGGTGAGTTTTTCAGGGCTGGCGGTTAATGAAGCCAGATCAACGAAGTATACAAACAGCAGTTATGGAGGATATTCATTTAAATATACATTACCTTTTATGGATGAACTTGAAAAAACCCCTGATGATTTCAGTTCATTTGAAAAAAAACATGTTATCCCGTTTTCTAAATCTGAATTTTGCCAAATGACCAATAAAAAAATCGGCGACAGCTTATCAAGCGAAACATATGAAGAATCTTGCAATAAACACATAAAAAAAGTTTATACAATCGTATAGCCGCAGCTATTTTCGGTCATAGTACATAATTTTCTGCATAAATTTGCTAATTATCAGTATTGCTTCCAAAAAGAAAGTGCCGGATACTTAAATTTTTAAGGCACATTCATTCAGCGCGGGAAAGATTAAAATTTTTCCGCAAACTCTACGCCATATTATGCCATATGAAAATTTTATTTAATTTTTAAAAACCTATGCTGCTTCTTTATCAAGCTCAGAAAGCAGCGCATAAATATTGGCGGGCAAATTAATGTTAATATCCGAACGGGTTATTACTTCTTTATACGTATACGTTTTTGTTGCATCTTCAAGGAGTTTAAGTTCATCTTCAAGCTTGCTTAGTTCTTGTGCTATTTTAGCATCAGAAGGATTATGTAAAAATTGTTCATATTTATTATAGTATTCCAGCCCTTTTGTTTTATAGTCTATAGTAGCCTGAGCTTTTTTAATTTTATCCAATATAATTTTTTCCTGTTCTGCGCTGAGCGTACCTTCGTTTTTCATATTTTGCATTTCAAGTTTTAACTGTGAAATTAAATGTTTATTCCCGTTTTGCTGTGCCAGAACTTCTTCGGGTGAAAATTGATACTGATTATACGCTTTTGTGCTGGTACCAAAAATTGAACTGCCAAAAGTTTGAGTTCTTGCATTTCCTTCCATTGTAGGAATATAGTTTTTTAAAGATTCTATTGCCTGCAATTCTTCTTCAGGAGTTAATGCCGGCAATTTTGCGGCTACATCTTTAACTGCACCCTGCTGTGTAAAAGAATTAAAACGAACATAGTGAGAAGTTGAATAATCTTTTAATATTTGAAGCGCTTCTTCTTTTGAATTAAATTGAGAAACAAAATCAGGATATTTATCTATCAGTGCTGTTAATTCGGATGTCAAATCATCCGCATGAAAAGCGGCTTTATTGTACATTTTTCTTTTTGCAAGCTCTGCAAAATCAGCTCTCATAGAACTGTTCATTTTGGGCGGCTTCATTGTTTCAACACCGAATAGCCCGCCTCTTTTTACAATTTCTTCGCTTTCACCGTTCATAATTTTTGAAATTAATTCATCTTGAACGGTTTTATCAATTTTGCCTTGAGATAATCTTGCTCTTAAAACAGATTCTTTATAATGTGTAGCTTCATGGGCGCATGTGTTATCAAGTTCAAAGGCGCCCGATTTGTATCCCTTTTTGCTAAGCCTTAAAACATTTTTTGAGCCGTCGTATTGCCCGCCAAGGCTCTCTGTGCCTTCGATGATTTCTAATTTCGGTCTTTGGTCTTTCGGAATACTCATTTCATCAAATGCTTTATCAAAACTTGCTTGAAACTCTTTTTGTATTTCTTCATCTGATAAATTAGCCCGCCTTATTCCTTCTTTTGACTTTTTAAAATTTTCTATTTCTTCCTGCCGGCTGATTTCTTCCTTTTTGCCGGTTTTTACTATTTGTTTTGTCAATTTTGCTTTCATTGAAGCCGGTTTAAATTGCGAAATAACGGCGGATCTGCCCTCTTTTGTTGTTACAAGGCTTGTAATTTCTTTTAAATTATCTAAAAATGAATTTTTAGAAATATTCTGTGCAGCCTGTGCTTTTTGTTCTGCGGTAAGAAAATTTGTATTTAACTTATTCATCATTTTTGCTTCTTGAGCAATTTTGGCGCTTTGCTTAATTCCTATTGCGCTTGTTGCAACACCAACGGCACCGGCGCCGATATCCTGAAAAGACTTTTCCGCATTATCATAGTTTCCGTTTTTATATTCTTTAACAGAATTATAAACGCCTTTCCCGAGCTGAAATGTACTCAAAGCGCCAAAACCGACTGCCATTACAGGTGTTAAAACCGGAACTGCCGTGCAGGCAAGCCCAATTGCTGCAACGGCTGCAAGAGATATAATCGGATGTTGAACAATTGCTTTTAAGGGACTTACTACTCCCTTTAAAAAATTTTTTCCGGCTTCACGAAAAGTAAATTTATTGTCGGAACTTTCATCGGTTTTTTGTTTTACGAAACTGTCATTCGGATATTCTAAAACTGCTTTTTTATTTTTAATTGAGTTATTGCCGTTTTCTTCTATTCCTCTTGAAATATAAATA
>JAJQDG010000127.1 GCA_021202305.1 Candidatus Gastranaerophilales bacterium | reverse complement strand
CCCGCCTGCTTCCTGCCGCATTGCAATTTTAATCTCTTTCAATTGTACTGTAAGCCCATTTTATGATATAATTTTGCCTGTTAGGGGGAGCATTCATAAAAATGACCGATTTAGAAAAAATGCTGAAAGACGGAGTTGAAGCCAATACGCCTGAAGATATAAAAAATGACATGATTTTTGATTATAAAAATAAGGAAGAATTTGAATTTGTATTAACATCTGAACTTCTAAAACGTTTGAATTTACGCAATTGGTTTGAAAATTATAAAAAAGAAGCGCTTGTATCAACAGCGGGTATAAGAGGGCCTCAAAATATTTTATATCCTCATGATGTGCGTTTTCCTATTAATACGATAGGCATTACCCTTGCTACGCTTGCAAAAGCGCTTGTATTAAAAGAAAAGTATCCAAATAAAAACCTTGTAAAACTTGCAGGCTGTGAGGTGAGGTATAATTCAAAAATTTATCTTGATTTAATTTCAAGAATACAAGCTGCACAAGGGATAAGAACCTATGTTCCTGAAAACAGGGAAACAATTCCTATCTGGCTTGCTTCGTTTCTTGCATTTAAGCTTGATCTGGTCGGCGCTGAATATATTACAAGCTCTCATGGCATTTGTGTTAAAAATGCTACAAAAGATTTGAATAATCAAGGTTCACAGTTTTTGCCCTGTGAATCCATGGAATTTGTAAATAAAATGGAAGAAATTCTGGATACTGTTGATAAAAAGGGCGAATTTAGAATAAAATTTTCTTCTTCAAAAGACCCTTTAATTGATGAAAGCAGTTTGTCTGAAATAAACGGCGGAATTGATTTATATGTTGATTATTTAAAAACAACGGTAGCAGTAAATTCAATAATTGATAAAATAAAAAAGATTGATAAAAAAATAATTATAGATTCGGTAGGCGGGGCATGTTACCGTACATTAAGCAAAATTCTTGATAATCTCGGTATTGAAAAAGTATATGACTGGCTGAATATTGAAGAGGATTCGTTTTTTCATTCGATAGGCAAAGATATTAAAGACGGCAAATTTTATGATTGGTCGCTTGATATAACCGTTGCTTCCAAAAATAAAGAAGGAAAAACCTGTTTCCCCGTGGTTGAGTCGCTTCATTATGATGAAAAATTAAAAAATTATCCTATCGGCACCGTTTCTTTGATTACTGATCCCGATCATGACAGACTGAGCATAGTTCAGGTTGCCGATATAAAAGATAAAAATAAAATTGAAGAAGCAGGAGTTGATTATACTGAATTGGATGAAAATCGCGTGTTGTGCATATTTTCGGCAAATCAGGCATTTTTGATGATAATGGATTTCGTAAAAAATGAAATGAAAAATTCGGGCATTTTCGATGAACACACGCGTTTTATGGTGAAAACTACGGCAAGTTCAAAAAGCTGGGATGAATGGGCAAGGGCAAATAATATCAAAGTTATAAATACGCCTGTCGGCTTTAAAGAAATTGCCAATGTCGTTAAAAAAATTGAATATCAGATTGAAAATAAAGTTCAAGATATAACGGTTAAAGACATTTTTGATAATGAAATTCATCTTGGAAATTCCCCCAGAATGATATTCGGCGGCGAAGAATCGGGCGGAATGATAATCGGTTCAAACGAAATTATAAAATCCAATAAAGGCAGGCTGGCTTTATCCATGCGCGAAAAGAGCGCAACTGAAGCTATAATTGCTGCTTCGGGGCTAATTGCATCTATTGAAAAACCTTTATATATTCATCTTTTGGATGTTTATAAAAATAATAATATAATATCCATGTTTGATGTTAGAGAAGATATTGCCTATTACAACGAGTCTGAACCTAATATTGAAAAATTAAAAACAGCAAAAAAAGAGGGCGAAAATAAAAGAACAAAAAATGATATTTTTTATTTAGCGCTTGCCGTAGGGCTTTATGAAAACAAAATCACACTTGAAAATGCAAAAGAAATCCTATCTTCAGTATTTATAGAGCTTGATTTTTCAAACCTGCTTTCCGTTAATTTCGCAGGCGACGGCAGTTATTTTGATTTTTCCGATAAATTTGTAGAAATCCGCCCTTCCGGCACCGATGCTAAAACAAAAGCATATTCAGGCGGCGCCGATAAAAAAACCCTTTCTCTGTATGCAAAAACCATGGGTAATTATTCGGGCGAATTAAATAATATTTATTTAAAATATTTAGATAAACCCTACATTAATTCAGTAAAAGAAAAATCATATGACATTTATTCCAAATATTCTAATGACGGCGCTGATAAAAGAGAATTTATACTGTGAGGAAAACTATGCTTAAAGAAAAATTCAATGATTATGTACAATCGCTTGAAACGTATATAATGTTTCAAATTAAACAAAGGCAGATTGAATTAACGGAGGAATTGACTGCAAAAGGCAGAAAGCCTATTCCGCTTTCAATGGGGGCGCCTGTGGATATGATACCGCAATTTGCGGTTGATACTTTAAAAAGTATTTTGGATGAGCCTTCTATTCATACATATTCAAGCCCTAAGGGCGAAAAATATTTTTTGGAAGCTGTTTCAAAGAGAATGAAAAAACGTTTTAATGTAGATGTTTGCCCCGAAAATGAAATTTTTTCTCTTATCGGTTCTAAAGAGGGAATTGCAAACTTAATCAGGGAGCTTATTAACCCTGTCGCAGATGAAAAAGAAAAAGATATTATTCTGTGTCCAAACCCGGGGTATGCAAGTTATAAAGAAATGGTAAAAGTTTCGGGCGGACTTTGCTATGGGCTTGAAATGACGCTTGAAAATAATTACACCCCAAATTTAGATAAAGAACTCTCGCGCCTTATTGAAGAAGGCTATAATCCAAAGAAAATTAAAGCGCTTATTATAAATTATCCTAATAACCCGCTTGGTGCAACCTGCACACTTGAATATATGCAAAAGTGCGTTGATTTTTGCCTGAAACACAATATTATTCTAATTTCAGATAATGCATATTGTGAAATATATTTTGATGAAAAAGATAAACCCCACAGCATTTTAGAATGTAAAAATGCTAAAGATATTGCGGTTGAATTTCACAGTTTTTCAAAGCCTTACGCAATGACAGGCTGGCGTTTGGGCTGGGTTTGCGGAAATTCAGAGATTGTTTCAATGTTTGGTAAATTAAAATCAACGATTGATACAGGCATATTTAAAGCGCTGCAATTAACGGGTGCAAAACTTTTAAATTCTAAAGAGGGCGATGAATATATACAATGCGCCAATAAAAAATTGAAAGCAAAAATTCAAAAATTTACGGACGGACTTATTCAGCTTGGTTACGATGTTAAAATGCCAAAGGCTGCGTTTTATCTCTGGATGAAAATTCCGCCGAGATATGACGGCAATTCCAAAAAATTTGCGGATGATTTGCTTGAAAAATCAGGCATTGTGCTTGTTCCCGGGGAAGCATTCGGGTCTTTAGGAAAAGGCTGGGTTAGAATTTCCGTTGTCGCAAGCGAAGAAGATTTATCGTCTGTTATTGAAAGAATGAAAATTGACGGATTTGAATACTAAAGTTTCAATTATTGATTACGGTGCGGGAAATGTTGCAAGCATAGGCAACATGCTGCATTTTCTGGGCGTCGATTATGAAATTACTTCCGACAAGGAAAAAATTATGCGCTCAGAACGTGTGATTTTCCCGGGGCAGGGGCATTTTGCACAGGCAATGGAAAAATTAAAACAAAATGACCTTGTTTCTTTTTTGCAGGATTTAACAGCTTCCGGTAAAGAATTTTTAGGAATTTGCCTTGGTTTGCAGGTTTTGTTTGAAAAATCGGAAGAAGCACCCGGTGTAGAAGGTTTGAAAATTTTCAAAGGCGAAGTTATTAAATTTCAGAAAGGCAAAATTCCTCAAATAGGGTGGAATGAAATAAAAGTTACAAGCGCAAATACTCTTTTAGATAACGAATTTTACTATTTTGTAAATTCATATTTTGTAAAACCCGAAAACAGTAATATAATAAGTTCATACGCAAATTACCATATTGATTTTGCAGCAAGCGTGCAATACAAAAATATAACGGCGGTTCAGTTTCATCCGGAAAAAAGTTCAAATGCAGGGGTGAAGTTTTATAAAAATTGGTTAAATAAGGGGAAATAAAATGGAAAATTTTGATTACGGGTTAAGCTTAGAAGAACTTGAAATCAGGACAAACAAAGATTATTTAACTGATAAAAAAATGCTTGCAGTAAATTCGCCCGAGTATCTGGAATTGGATGAAGGCGATAAAAAAGCACTTTGCCATTTGGTCAGGGCGGCTGTTATTTTAGAAAAAATTAATACCGTCCTTGATAACAGACTTAATTTACCGTTTAAAAACTGGTTGGATGAGCAAATTTTAAAAGGCGATAAAAAAGCGGAACTTACAAAAATTTTATATGATGCTCAAAAAGGAATTTGCGCAATTGATACCGAAAGTAATAAAATTTCTCTTGCAAAAAATGTTAAAGAACTTCCGCAAAAAGGGCTTTATCCTCCTGATTTAACCGTAGAAAGATTTCATGAAATTTTAATTAAAATGTTAAAAGAAGGAAAAAATGACGAAGTAAAAAAAATCTTAAATCAAAGAAGCGTTGTTGAATATGAGAACGATGAATTAAAGGCAATTGATTATGTTGTTTATTTTAAGGAAGATTTTTCA
>JAJQDG010000238.1 GCA_021202305.1 Candidatus Gastranaerophilales bacterium | reverse complement strand
GTATAATTTTTCAATAACGTTCATCTGTACATTTGGAAATTCAGGCGAAACAAATTTTTTGAATTGTTCAAAATTTATTTTTTCAAAATTTATATGTTCTATAGAAATAGTCGGATTTTGAGAAAGTCTGCATGTCCGGTTTTTTGAAATCAATATGACTTTTACATTTTCAAATCCTGAAATATGTATCAGAAGGTCATTTATATCAGAATCATCAGGCACGGTTTCAAAATTGTCAATTACGACAACGGCTGGAAATTCCAAATTTTTAAAATAAAAATTTACCTTTTGAACAAATTCTTCCTCGGGGTTTTTGCTAAGAGTAATTGTTTGTTTCAGGGCATACATTCTAAAAGTATCGTAAAAAGAAAGCAAAAAATCATCGGCAACCGTTTTTTCAAAACAAAGATGATGAAAATTCAAAATCTCTTTCCCGCAGCTTTCAAGAGCCTTTTTTAAAACAGACGATTTACCTGACCCTGAAAACCCGCTTATATAAAGAATGTTTGAGTCAGAATTAAGAAAATTATGTATATCTTCTACATAATAACCGTAAAGATTTGAAAAAATGTCGCCCATGTCTGTTATTTTAACTTATTTTGTGTTAATAATCCAGTATGGAGGCTGCCTTAAAACCTAAAAATTATCCGCAAAAGCGGGAGCAAGTATTGTTTGCGGAAGATACCGGTTTTTCAGCAGACTCAAAGGGAAATTGTGTTAATAAATGTAAAGATTAATTTGCCCGTACATGGCAAAAAGTTTTTTGCCCGCGTGTTTTTAAATATAAGTGTGTTAGTTGTTGGAGCTTTTTTGAATGCAGGTAGATGCAGCAAAGTTGCAGGAAATTCCTAAAAATACATATCTTGTCGTTGAAAAAGATTATGACGGCGAAGATCATGTTATTGAAAAAAAGCCCGGCATCGGCGCGAGGATTGTAGCGGATAAATTAACCAACGACATATTTTCATACGCTCCAAAAGGAATGAAAGGTTCTAAAAACAGCAATTTTTATGAATTTTTATCATTGGGGCTTGTTCCGAATTTAATAGGTTCGGGAATGCTTATTTTAGTTTCTAACGCACTTAACAACATACACACAGGCAAAAGCAGCGCGGCTGCTTCCATGACGGGGACAAAGTTTGCAGGCGGAGTTATTTTATATGCAGCGGGCAAGTGGCTCGGCAATAAAATTATAAATAAAGGCACTCAAGCACTTACGGGCATTGACCTTGAAATGCCCTACAAGAAAGTTGTTCATGAATTGCCTGAATATCCGGGCGATACTAATACAACTTCCGTTGAATTCCACAGAGTGTTTGAAAGCTCTGAATTTCCAAGGTTTGACCTGTTAAATAAAATGGGCGAACAAAATAATCAGCGCCAGCAATATTACGACAAAATCACAAAGAAAATGGGCTATAAAACGGAACCGAATGCTTCAGATCAAATTGCACAGGATAAAATCAGAGATGTAATTGTTAAATCAACAGCTGCAAAATCAGTCAGCTCGTATATCTGGGCTGCGCTTGGATGTGCCATTGCAGCTCAAGAACCGTTTGGTACATATATGAAATATCCGATAGATCCGGGGATAGGCAAAAAAATAAAAGATTTCCCCAAAGAAACATGGCGCGTATTAAAAGAATCTACAAAATCTCTTTCAAAAACAACCATGGGCAAGGTGCTTATGGCGGGGGCAGCTGCTTCAAGCGCTTTTGGTATTTTAAATACGGCGCGCGGCTTTAAAGTAAAAGAAAATAAACAAAAATCCTGCGTTGACTTTAACAAGGAGTATATGGAGAATTAATGCTTAACAATACTCAAAACAGCATAACTACAAGCTACAGCTTGAGCCAGAGGCTTAAGGACAGGAAGGTTTTTGATAATTTTAAGGCAAAACCCCAAAAAGTTACCGCGGATACTCCTAAAGGATACCTTATCAAAGAAACCCCTCTTGAAAGTTTAGGTTCTGCATTTACAGATACTGTACATGATGCCGGTAATTTGGGCAGAGCGCTTAAAGACGGGAAAGCTAACGATACCCAGCTCGGGCGCATGAATGATCTTGGCATGAAAATCGGCGGAGGCTTAATCGCAGGCGCACTTATGGGCGCAAGGTCAACAACAAATAAAAAATTAATGGAAGTTGCCGGGTTTGCAACATTCTTTTCAACGATGTCATTATGGCCTAAGGTAATGATAGATCTTCCCACAAAATTGCGTTTCGGATTTAATCCTCATCAAAAATACATGAGTTCAAACGGCAATAAAAAACAGTTTTTCCAGGATAATCAGTATCTTCCATGGGATGTTTGGACAAAGGATGATATAAATAAAGTTGCAGACAAGATGGATGTTCCTCTTGATATGAAGGACAGAGAAGAATATACAAAAGAAAAAATGCGCACAATCGCCCTTCAAGATAACACTCTCTGGATGCTGACGGCAGGTTTTGCAACCCCGTTGGTAACTTCTCTTGTATGTAACAGAATTGAAGAAGGAACAAGGGTTCCGATTGCAAATGCCAACCTTTTAAAATTGTCCGATGAAGCGCAGGGCGCAGTATCTTCAAAAGGAACAATAAGAACCGTATTTGACAATATTAAAGGACATTTTAAAGGTTCTGATGCTAAAAATGCCGCAAATATATTCACATCTCAGGACAGTGAATTTGAAGGGCTTATTAAAACCTTAAAAAATGGCGAAATGCCTGAAAATTTTGCCGATAAACTTGCTGAAATATTTGATATTTCCCGTTTTGCGCAAAATGAACAAATTTCTAAAAATATGACCAAAACAAGTTCTAAAGATGCGCTAGACCTTATCGGAAGGCTTTTCCCGAAATCAGCTTCTTATGATGATTTCTTAGGCGCTATTTCAGGCGATACTCAGGCAAAAGAACTTTTTGAAAAAGCACATCAAGCCGCAGTAAATGAATCTGCTCCGACAGATATCAAAAGTATAATTTACCGCGTAAATTGCATGATTGATGAAAATCCGGCTGAATACGCAGGTAAAGAATGGGCGGATAAAATCGCTGAAGGTTTTGACGGACTCCCCGAACAGGCAAAAAAACTTGCACGCTCAAAGGGCGGATACAGTAAAGAAACCCTTTCATCAGGCGCCGATAAACTGCAAGAAATATATTCAAACGGAATTAAACCTGCTCAGCTTCAAATGAATACATTAGGCAGGCAAATTCACAAACTCGACGGAATATCCGGCGAAAAATACAATAGAACCGCAAGAGCCATGGTTGAATCACTCGGGTTCAATAAAAAAGAACTTGAACTTTTAAGAAATTCAAATGAAACATTCGGCGATACGCTTCAATCGCTCATTACTCAAAAAATTAAAGATATTGCATCTGATGATGCAAGATATCATAAAACAATGTCAAAACTTACAAAAGAACGCGACAGATTTGAGGGCGTAACTGATAGAAGAAGCGGCGTGCGCGTAACTATTAAAGGCGTTTTTGATAAATTAACCGAAAAAACAAGCTCGGCATTGAAGGGTTTAGCCGCTAAAATAGACCCCGACGGCACACTTGAAGGCTCGTCCATTAAATCTACCCTTGCTAAAGGAATAACGGAAACAGAAGCAGCAGGCGCAAAAACAAATATAACATCGGTTAATTCCATGATTACAAGAATGCTCGGCTCGCTTGAACTTGAAAGAAAAATTCAAGACGGTTCGCTGCTTGAAGAATGGGCAAAAGTAGCAAAACAAAATAACCTGGCGGGTGATGTTGCAAGCATGTCCGCCGACGAAATTGAAAACTTCTATAATCTTTGCAGACGTGTCAGCTGGCAAAGCTCATACGGCGATATGATGAATAAATTCTACACAACGGGCAACGGCGGATTTTATAATACGCTTGTCGAAACTCTGTTTTCGGGTAAACAGGGAAGCGAAGAATCCAAAAATTGGCAAAATGCCGTAAGAGCACTTTCAAAAGAGCCTGAATACGTTCCAAATGCTGCACTTGAAAGCAAGAAGTTCAAAGATGCTCTTAATTCCCTGAAATGGGAATATAAAAACAGCCACAATATTGATTCTATAGGCGATATTCCGGATGATGTAGTAGAAAGTTTAAAACAGCAGGCAAGAGCAAAAATCGGCGAAACAGAATCGTATTGTTCCGCTGCGGCTAAATCAAACGGCTTAAATTTTGCAGATTACGGCGAATCAATTTTAAATACACTTAAAAAACAGGTCAATCAGGTGTATACTGATAAAAAGTGGATGCGTATTTTTGGCGGCGCAACCGCAGCACTTGTCGGCGTAACTTTAATATCACAATTATTCTTCGGCAAAGTAAAAGATGCGCATTTGTACGGTAAAAAAGCAGAAGGCGACAGTTTTGAGGGCAGCAAAAAATAATGGAAGTAAATAATACAAACAATCAAATACAACAGCCTGTTATAACAGGATTGCAAGCGGGAACACCCGCTGCACAGCCTGCTCCTTTGTATCAACCCGTGCAGCCTGTAATTTATAACATACCTCAAAATCAGGTATATCCTTCTTATGCTGAAACTTTGCCCGCGCAGCCCGTTATTTATAATGTACCTCAAGGACAGGTATATCCCGTACAGATGGAATCTTCTAAAAATGAACAGCCTCAAACGGGCGAAAATATTCAGGGAATTGCGGGGTTTTCCTCTTTGCTTTCCACCTATGTAAAAGCTGCTAAAGGGGTTACACCTGTTGAAAATAATACAACGAAAAATGCGGACTGGCAGAACAATCTGCGTGAAAATCTGAGAACAGGCAATGTCAATATGCTTGCTGTTATTCCAAGAACAATGAATGCCAAAGATACCGATAATAATGCCCTTATTCAAGAAGGTGAAATACGCGGCAATTTTATAAATGCAATAGATAGACTCGATGAAATAAAAGCTATGGGAATTAACACATTGCATGTTCTTCCGATTAACCCTCCGGGGAAACAAAATGCAATGGGAGTGGCAGGCTCTTTATACGCGCCTGCGGATTTTCTGAAAGTTGATCCAAAATTAAAAGACCCGAACACCGAAGGCACGGCAGAAGATCAGTGCAAACTTTTTATACAGGAATGCCATAAGCGCGGAATCAGCGTAATGGTTGATCTTCCAAGCTGTGCCAGCACAGATTTTGCCGATAAACATCCGGAACTTATGGCTTATGAAAAAAACGGTACGGATAAAACCCCCGGGGGCTGGCAGGATATCAGAATGTTTAGAGTTTGGGATGATGAAGAAAAAAGAGTATTAAATCCTCATCTTTTAGAATTGCACAAACAGTTTGTAGATTTTGCTCAAGAACTTGGTTTTGACGGCATAAGAGCAGATGTAGGCAGGGCAAAACCGGCTGAATTTTGGGATGTCATAATTCCGTATTCAAGAGAAAAAGACCCTGATTTCGGGTGGCTTGCAGAAACATACACATACGAAGATGCTTCCCCCCAGATGAATATGCCTCATGATAGACCGATAGAGCTTATGAAGGCGGGTTTTGATACATATTACGGTCAGTATCATATTTTTGACCAATGGACAAAAGCATCTCAGCTTCATGATTATGTAAACGAACAGATTGACATGCAAAAAGAATTTTCCGATAAGGAACCAAGAACCCTTATTGGTTCATTCTCTACACACGATGATCAAAGCCCCATGTTTTATGGCGGCAGCCCGTGGGTGCAGTTTACAAGTATTTTGCAATCAATGCTGCCTTTGTGCAACCCTTATTTCGTAGACGGTGTTCAATCGGGCGATTATTACCTTTATCCGTACGAACATGCTTATGCGCCGGATACTGACACCGATACAAATGAATGCACGGTGCATAAAGGAAGGATAGACATTTTTAATCCTTCAAGAAAACCGGGGGGCAACAACCCTGAAATAGGCACGCAGATTTCAAATATGCTGAATTTAAGAAACGGTGAATATAAAGACGTTATAACAAAGGGTTCTACCTGCTGGATTAAGCCTGAACCTGATAATGACCAGATAATTTGCTTTGCGCGTCAATACGGCGGCAAAACACTTCTTGTTGTCGGCAACAGAAATGTCAACGAAAGAAACAGCGCAAAAATTAATCTTAAAGATATGACCCACGGGCAGCAACTAAAAGATTTAACGCTTCCTTACGGCGAAAAAAGTTATTTCCAAACGGAAGACGGCTCATTAAATCTTGATTTGGGTCCGTCAAGAATGCATGTATTTGAAATAAACGCCCCGAATATTGAATCTGATTCTTATGATGTTTCAAAATTTGAAAACGGCGTGTATACTAAAGTAAAATAAATAACTAAGGAGTAATTCCGGTGGACTTATCATCAATCAAAAAAAATGGCTTAAATGATGCGGCTGTTTCATTTTCAGGCAGCAAGACCGTAAAGGATGAATACGGCGATACGCGTTTTCGTGTTTTTCCGCAAAATATTAACCTTGAAGAAAATGAGGAACTGGGCGTTGAACTTCTCAGAATGAATGAACATAACGAAAAGGGTTCAAAATATACACAGGATTACAGTAAGTCAATCCCTATAAATGTTGCGGTTGATGATGAATTTAAAAGCGGCAAAAAAAGCTATTTTGATATTAACCTCAGGGATTACAGGCTTAAAAATTCGGGTGAATTCGGATACAGGTTTGTAGTGCGCGATAAAAATACTAAAGAAGTGAAAAGAGCGTTCACCGATTCGACAGGTACTGTTATTGATCATGACGGCTTAAAATTTACCGTTGCATCAACAAGGCAGGGTACACCTAAAAATCAAGGTCCCATGGAGCATATTTTTACGGATTCATGGAATACAACTCAAAAAGTAAAAGACAAAATGAAGTCTAAAAACCCTGAAATGTCTGATGAAGAAGCAATTGATTCATTCAGAAGAAATCATTTTAACAGGGCAGGCGGCACAATAAACGGCATTACCGAAAAACTTGATTCGGAACTTTCGCCTTATAAATTAATAATGACCACTCCTCTTATCGGCGGCGGCAGTGCTTCTTCGCACATGTATCACCCGAAAAACCACTTCCATATTTCAGAAGGCATGGGTACAAAAGAAGATTTTATGAACCTTCAAAAGGAATGTTTTGAAAACGGCAAAGGGTATGTGCTTGACGGTGCGTTTACTTCTCAGGGGTATGAAGGCTTGCAGCTGAACCATGCTATGAAATGGAGTAATTCACCTTTTAAATACTGGTTTAAAAATCCTTCCGATTCGGGGTATGAACTGGGCGTGCTTTCGGATACCGATAATTCAAACGCGGGGATTAGAATAGTAAACCCCAAGGGCGTAGCAGGTTATAATTATAATCCTGATATGCCGACTTATGTCCAGTTTTATGACACAAGACTTGCCGATGATCAATTGAATGACTACGGTTCTCTTATAAAAGAATACGATACTCCCGTTCCTGACGATCCGTATGATATTTCAACATGGCATGACGGGATAATTCCAAATTATTTTGAAGTTGATCCAAATTCAAAAGCTATAAAAGGAAAAGCCTACGGCTCTCTTGACGATTGGGACAGCGAAGGCAGATTGCAGGATATTTTAAACCCTGATAATATGCCGCGCTCATTTGTAAGAAAGGGCTTATCTTCAGGCACTACAGGCTGGGACGGCAATATTGACCTTGTAAAAATGAATTTATCTAACCACGAAAATTCTGTTGAATCGAAGGAAGGCTCAAATCAGGCAAGAAACTATATGTACAATATTGCAAGATATTGGACAGAAGAAACAAGAAATACCCTTATTATGGATGTTGCACAAAATCTCCATGAAAAAGGCGATGTAAAATCAGCCGGTACTAAAAAATATTTATCCAAAATAGAAGAAAATTTTGATTTGGAAGAAGGCAGGCTTTTGAAAGTTTCCAAAAATATTTCTGCGGGTAAAAAATATAATTCTCAGATTGTAAATAATCAAGATAAAAGAAGTGCCAGTGATATAGTAAGGGAGGAAATGCTGGAATTCCCGCTTGAATCTCTTGAATATTCACCTGAATTACTTTCTGTTTTATCAACTCCCTATATCACCCCCCGCCCTTCCGCAAAGGGTAATCCTGCTGCCGGAAAGCTTGAAGTGTATAAAGATGCAAAAAGCAATACTCATACAAAACTTGCGCCTTCGGCAAGAAAACTTTATGACGAAACGCTCCCCGGCGCAATTAAAGAAATTATGTATACAATTCAAGAAGAACAGGGGGATGAATCTAAACGCTTTTTTGAATGCGACGGCGACGGCATCAGCGAATTAACTCCTTACGGCAAATATTTTCTTGAAATGTCCATGAACGACATGATGAATTTCTTTGTAACGGAAGGGCTTTTTGAAGGCGACACAAAAGCCTCGTATGAAACAGGCTCGCTTAATTACGCAAAAGGCGATGAGGATACAAAAGGCGACAATAAACGCTTTACTTTAAATAAATTGAATATCCATGAAACAACGCCCGACGGCGAAGCTGAAGCTGTTGCAAAAAAACTTAAAAACGGTCTTGAAAACCTTCAAAATAAAAAGCCGGATAAATATGCACAATTCAAGGATTATCTGGTTCAAAAATATTATTCTCTGGATATGAAAGATTATCAAACGGCAGAAGCGGTAATAGACCAAACAGGTGCAGGCTTAAACTGGCGTTTTGATGCTGCAAAAGATGTGGGCGATTTTGAAGAAGCAAAATCAGGCTCTATAACTTCGGGCGATGTTTGGGATGATGTTGTAGATTTTTGGACTCCTTTTGTTAAAGAAGTCAGAAAATATAACCCGTCGTCTTACATTATAGCCGAAGTTACTTCCCTGCATGATTTTGACAGCTGCGGCGGCTGGGGCAGATATAAAGATGCAGATACCGCGGAGAAAATTTTCTACGAAGTAACAGGTGCAACTACAGGCAGCAACTATTCTACCTATTTTGGTCTTTATCCCAAATTGTTCGGACAAAATACGGAAGAAGGAAGTGTAGATAATCACAGAAATATAATAAATTTCCTTAACCAAACGCAAAACTTTATACACCCCGATGATAAAACCGGACGTATAGCGCCTGAATTTGCGGTTGGAAGTCATGTATTTTTAGACAACCACGATAAACCGAGGACCGCACACCTTATGGCAGTTGATGCGGGGCTTTTCTGGAGCAATTTTAAAAATAATGACGAATACAAAAAAACCGCAGAAAAAGTTTTACAAAGAGAATACGATGATACAAATATGAACTCAAAAGCTGTTGCAGTTGCGGATAAATATCATGAATATTTTGGAAAAGAAGGCAAAAAACTCGGTCTTTCAAGGGATGAAATTCAAATTTTAAAAGATGCAGCTTCACATCTTGCAAACGGTTATAAAATGGGGAAAAAACCAAGCAAGCCCGATTACAACCGCGCCGATGCTTTTGGTACATCTCCTTATGAAGTTACACTTCCCCATGTTTTAAAACAGGCAAAAACCATGGGCTTGGAAATAGACAGAAAAACGCGCCGCACGCTTATTGATTCCGTGCGTTATGATATGGTTGAACCCTATATCAGCAAAATGCCTGCCGTTTATGAACTTATGACAGGTACAACCGGTATTCCAACACTATATTCGGGCGATGAACTTGCGCAAACAGGCTGCGAAACAAAATCTAAAAACTGGTCGCTCGGCAACAGAAATATAATCAGGCATGATTGGCTTGATGAAAACAAAAAGAGCGATGTTGTCAAATTTAATAAAAGAATGAAAAGCGTAAGCGAACTCAGTAAAAAAGCAGGCATGGCACCGCTTTCAGGAGGCACGCCGCTGACGATTTTACCCGAATTTGAAGATATCGTTTCAAAAGACGACCTTATTGAAGGCGCAAAAAAATTGAGCGACGGCGACCTAAAGGCGGCGTACGGCTTTTTAAATTCAGCAGCGGCAGGTTCAAAAGATGATATATTCAATGAAATTAAGTCAATGGATGAAAATGAACTGAAATCAAAATTCTTTGCCCAAATGAAAAAAATCAACTCAGGCTGTGCCAATTGGGTTTTGAAAAATATTAATCCAAAAACTCAAACAGGCGCAGTATATAAATATAATGAAAAAGGCGAAGGCGTTATTTCGGTTGTAACAAATGCATATATCCCGGAAGACCCGAAACCCTCTCCCTTAAACGAATTAACTGAAGATAAAAAGCCCGGGTTATCAAATTTGCAGATGAAAGATACGGACGGCAACCTTATAGCACCGGTTGGGACAGTTTTTGTCAAAAAGAAATATGACGAATTAAAAGGCGATTACGTTGATGACGGGATTTATACTCTTTCAAAAGACGGAAAATTAAAAGATTCTAAAGGGCAGGCTCCTGTTCTTGATTCTACGGTAACTTATTTCTATAAACAAAAACCGTTTTATACAAATTATTCAAAAGCGGTGGGCTGATTTTATCAAGTAAAAAATTTATTAATGCGCTATTGAATTAAATTATTACAGGCAAAGTGCGCATGTAAAAAGTTTGATTTTTCTATAAACCGAATAGCGCCGCATATTGTTTTAATTTTCCTGCGTAAAATCGGGAAAGGCAAATAATGTGCCGTTTTCTGAACGATATCTGAGCCAGCCTGTTTTTGTTTGAGCATCGTATGTTGTTACTTTTACCAAAACCCAATCTCCTGATATTAGCCACAGAGCAATATGTTTCGGAAAAGTAAAACTGTCTACAAGAGTACTTTCTTCATTTGGCGAAGAATAGAGCTTTTTGTATTTGTCCGGAAGGTTTCTGAATATATATATGCCGTTTTTTCTTCCGTAAAGGTTAAAAAGCTGCGGATAATTCATATAGTCAATATTTTCGGCTTTTTTTATTCTGCCGAAAAGTTTCTTTGTCTGGTTGTAGCAAACTATATACCATTCATCATCATCGCTTTTAACAGGCAAAAGACGAATCCCGTTTTCTTTTGAAACCAAAAATACGTTTTCGGGTGCAAGATTATTTATGCCGTTTTGATTGATTGTTCCTATAATTTGCGGATTGTTTTCAAGCGAATATATTTCAACATTTCCTTTTATTGATATAACGCCTGTACCGTAATATGTTGAAGAATTTACATATACGGGAAAATAGCTTGCCGCAAAAGCAGTTTGAGATAACAGAAAGAAAAAAAATAAAATAAATCTGCGCATATTTAGTATTATACTTTTTTATTCTGCTTTTAAAAACAATGTTCGGGAGGCTTATTTTTGATAAAAATAAAAGTTGCCCGGCTGCCATACCATTAGCGAAAAACTTTCCTTTATAAACATGTTGCAAATTGTAAAGTTTTCAACTTGACCCTAAAATTTTATAGAGTATGATTGTATAAGCTAAAATTGTCATGAGTATGGAATAATTTCGGCTTTTGCCGGAGTGAAAAATATAATAACCTGAGCAGACAACGAAAACAGACAAAATTTGTAATTACAACATATATTAGAGGTACTTAGATGTCTAAAACACAATATGCTAACCGAGTTACTCCGATGGGCATACCGCCTACCCGTTTGAGTGAACTTCCTGATTTGATTGAAATACAAAAAAAATCTTTCGAATGGTTTTTGAAAGAGGGTCTAAAGGAAGAATTACTCTCTTTTTCGCCCGTTAAAGATTATACAGGACGTTTGGAATTACATTTTCTTCCGAACTATACTTTTGATAATCCGAAATATACAATCGAAGAAGCAAGAATTCACGATGCAACTTATTCAAAACAATTAAAAGTCATGATGCGCCTTGTTAATCGTGATTCCGGCGAAATCAAAGAACAGGAAGTTTATATAGGCGACATTCCGACCATGACCGATAAAGGCACTTTTATCGTAAATGGCGCGGAACGTGTCATAGTGTCGCAAATCGTCAGATCCCCCGGCATTTATTACAAAAAAGAAGTTTCCCCGACAGGTAAACGTCTTTATAATGCCACCTTAATTCCTAATCGCGGGGCATGGCTTAAAATTGAAACGGATTCAAACGATTTAATTTACGTTAAAATTGATAAAAACAGAAAAATTCTTGCAACAACGCTTTTAAAGGCATTAGGGATAACTCCTGCCGAAATGGAAACGTTATTTACCCATTATGAATTTATAAAGAAAACTCTCGATAAAGATACAACGAAATCAACGGATGAAGCTTTAATTGAAGTTTATAAAAAGCTCCGTCCGGGGGATCCTGCTTCTGCTGCGGGCGGACGTTCGATTTTAGAAGCAAGATTTTTTGATGAAAAGAAATACGATATAGGCAAAGTCGGACGTTATAAATTAAATAAAAAATTGGGGCTTAATCTTCCCGAAACGCAAAGAACAATCACAATGCAGGATATTGTTGCAGGTATTGAGTATCTTATTAATTTAACGTACGATGAAGGCGTTTTGGACGATATTGACCACCTTGGCAACAGAAGAATACGTTCTGTGGGCGAACTTCTTCAAAATCAATTCAGAGTCGGCTTGAGCCGTATCGAGAGAATTGTTAAAGAAAGAATGACCCTTCAGGATTCAGAAACACTGACACCGTTAAATCTTTTGAATGTAAAGCCTTTAAATGCCGCAATAAAAGAATTTTTCGGTTCTTCGCAGTTGTCCCAGTTTATGGATCAGACAAATCCGCTTGCGGAATTAACCCATAAAAGAAGAATTTCGGCATTAGGTCCCGGGGGTCTTATGAGAGAACGTGCAGGGTTTGCAGTTCGTGATATTCACCCTTCCCAGTACGGACGTATTTGTCCGGTTGAAACGCCTGAAGGTCCTAATGCGGGTCTTATAGGTTCTCTGGCAACTCATGCCCGTGTTAATGATTACGGCTTTATTGAATCACCCTTCTTTGTGGTTAAAGACGGCGTTGTTACCGATGAGGTTCATTATTTGACGGCAGACGAGGATGAAAATTACCGTGTAGCGCCTGCTGATGTTCAGCTGGATGAAAACAGAAGAATAAAAGACGCGTTTATTCCTGTCAGATATCGTTCGGAATTTACAATGGGTGATTCCAAAAAAGTTGACTATTTCGGTGTTTCGCCTATACAAATTATTTCGGTTGCAACTTCTCTTATTCCTTTTATAGAACATGATGATGCAAACCGTGCGCTTATGGGTTCTAACATGCAGCGTCAGGCAGTTCCTTTGCTGATTACTCAAAGGCCTGTTGTCGGCACAGGTTTAGAAAAACGTGCGGCTAAGGATTCCGGAATGGTTTCTGTTTCCGATTGCGACGGCGTTATAGAAAGAGTAGTCGGCGAAGAAATTTATATTAAAGATAAACAGGGCAAAATTCATCAACATCAGCTTCTAAAATATGTAAGATCAAATCAGGATACCTGTATTAATCAAAAGCCTATTGTGCGTGTCGGGCAAGAAGTTCAAAAGGGCGATGTAATTGCTGACGGCGCTTCCACAAATATGGGTGAACTTTCACTCGGCAAAAATGTGCTTGTAGCGTATATGCCGTGGGAAGGCTACAATTACGAAGATGCTATTTTGCTTTCTGAAAGATGCGTTTATGATGACGTATTTACATCTGTTCACATTGAAAAACTTGAAATAGATGCGCGCCAGACAAAGCTCGGGCCTGAAGAAATAACAAGAGAAGTTCCCAATGTTTCGGAAGATGCCGTAAGACATTTGGATGAAAGAGGCATTGTCCGCATAGGTGCAAGAGTTTATGCAGACGATATTTTAGTCGGCAAAATTACTCCAAAGGGTGAATCTGAACATCCTCCCGAAGAAAAACTTTTGCGCGCAATATTTGCCGAAAAAGCAAGAGATGTTAAAGATAATTCATTAAAAGTTCCGCATGGCGAAGGCGGGCGCGTTGTCGACGTAAAAGTGTTTGACAGAGAAAAAGGGGATGAACTTCCTCCCGGTGCAAATACCGTTATCAGGGTTTATGTTGCTCAAAAACGTAAAATTTCCGTGGGCGATAAATTATCAGGGCGCCACGGTAATAAAGGTATAGTTTCAAGAATACTTCCAAAAGAAGATATGCCCTTTTTGCCTGACGGTACTCCTGTTGATATAGTTTTAAATCCGCTGGGCGTTCCTTCCCGTATGAACGTAGGGCAGACGTATGAATGCCTTTTGGGGCTTGCGGCTTATCTTACGGGCAACCATTATGAGGCGCCTCCGTTTGATGAAATGTACGGGGCTAATCAGTCTGAAATTGCTACAAAACAAGAGCTAATAAAAGGAATAAAAGAATCCGGCTGCGACTGGGTTGGCGAGGACGGTAAAGTTACCCTGTATGACGGCAGAACGGGCGAACCTTTTGATGAACCTATTGCTGTCGGGTATTCATACATATTAAAACTTGTTCACCTTGTTGATGATAAAATTCACGCAAGATCAACCGGTCCTTATTCGCTTGTTACGCAGCAGCCTTTAGGCGGTAAAGCGCAATTTGGCGGTCAGAGATTTGGCGAAATGGAAGTTTGGGCATTAGAAGCGTACGGTGCAGCTTACACGCTTCAAGAAATGCTGACCATTAAATCAGATGATGTCAACGGTCGTTCGCGCGCCTATGAAGCCATTGTCAAGGGCGATAATATCCCGCGCCCCGGAATTCCCGAGTCCTTCAAGGTGCTTGTCCGCGAATTGCAATCAATCGGCCTGGATATTACTGTTGCTAAAAAAGGCGGCGAAGAAGTTGACCTTATGTCCGATACGGATGATTTAAGAAGGTCTGCTCCAAAGCGCGTTTTATCCGACATGGACAGTGAACTGTTAAATATAAACTTCTTTGAAACACCCACAAGTTTTAAAGACTAAGGCATAAATTAAAGGCTTTTTAAAGTCTTTAATACGTTACGACTACTAATTAAGGAGAAAGAAGTTGTCAACTAGCATAGATTATTTTGACTATATAAGAATTTCAATAGCTTCATCCGACAGGGTGTTAAAATGGTCATACGGGGAAGTAACAAAGCCCGAAACCATTAATTACCGCACATTGAAACCTGAGCGGGACGGGCTTTTCTGTGAAAAAATATTCGGGCCTACCAAAGATTGGGAATGCTATTGCGGCAAATACAAAAGAGTCCGCCATAAAGGTATTATCTGCGAACGCTGCGGCGTTGAAGTAACAGATTCAAAGGTAAGACGCCACAGAATGGGACATATCAAGTTAGCAGCGCCAGTCAGCCATATCTGGTTTTTAAAAGGCATTCCGTCTTATCTCGGACTTTTATTGGATATGACTCTTAAAGATTTGGAACAGGTTATATATTTCAACAATTACGTGGTTGTTGACCCCGGAGAGAGCGAATTTAAAAAACTTCAGCTTTTGACGGAAGAAGAATATGAAGATTACGTTTTATCTCATGAGGATACAACTTTAAAAGTCGGAATAGGCGCTGAAGTAATTAAAGAATTGCTCTCTGAAATTACATTAACAAAACTTGCGGAAGACATAAGAACAGAGCTTGATTCTTCAGGCGGTTCCGTTCAAAAACGCGCAAAATTGATTAAACGTTTAAGACTTGTTGAATCCTTGATTGATTCAAATACGGAACCCACATGGTTTGTAATGGACGTACTTCCCGTTACGCCTCCTGATTTGCGTCCTATGGTGCAATTAGACGGCGGACGTTTTGCGACATCCGATTTGAATGACCTCTACCGGCGCGTAATTAACAGAAACAACCGCCTTGCAAGACTTTTAGAAATGGGCGCGCCCGAAATTATAGTAAGAAACGAAAAACGCATGCTGCAAGAGGCGGTTGATGCGCTTATCGACAACGGCAGACGCGGCAGAACGGTTGTAGGGCCTAATTCAAGACCCCTTAAATCTCTTTCAAATATTATTGAAGGCAAACAGGGACGTTTCAGACAGAACCTTTTGGGTAAACGTGTTGACTATTCCGGTCGTTCGGTTATTGTTGTAGGTCCGCAGTTGAGCTTAAATCAATGCGGTTTACCCAAAGAAATGGCAATTGAACTTTTTAAACCGTTTGTCGTAAACAAATTGATTGAACGCGGACTTGTTCAAAATATCAAATCGGCTAAGAAAAAAATAGAACGTTCAGAGCCGGTTGTTTGGGATATCTTAGAAGAAGTTGTTGAAGGACATCCGGTCATGCTAAACCGTGCGCCTACGCTTCACAGGCTTGGTATTCAGGCTTTTGAACCCAAACTGGTTGAAGGCAGAGCAATTCAACTGCACCCTCTGGTTTGCACGGCATTTAATGCGGATTTTGACGGCGACCAAATGGCGGTGCATGTGCCTTTGTCAATCGAAGCGCAAACCGAAGCAAGAATGCTTATGCTTGCGACAAATAACATTTTGGCGCCTGCAAACGGCAAACCGATTATAACGCCTACACAGGATATGGTTTTGGGGATTTATTACCTTACCATTTTAAAAGACCAAAATGCGCCGGTAAAAGGCTATTTCCATGATTTCACGGATGCTATTTCCGCATTGGAACTTGGAAAAATAAAACTGCATGACAAAATTATAGTTAGAGATGATAAAGGCGAAAGAATTGAAACTACCGCGGGAAGAATTATGTTTAATGAAACGCTCCGCAAATCGGTTCTTCAATAGCTAAGATTAAATGAGGGAAATATAAAAAATGACAACATTAACTCCTGAAAAAAAGAAAAAAACCATTGATTATATAAATAACATTGTTGACAAAAAAGCTTTAAATAAGCTTCTCGCTCAAGTTTATCTTGAATGGGGCGGTGCAAAAACAGCTGAACTTGCAAATAACCTCAAAAATTTAGGTTATAAATATGCAACAAAAGCAGGTACCACAATTTCAATTCATGATCTGGCGGTTCCTTCCGTTAAGAGCGAGCTTCTAAAACAGGCTCAGGAAGAAATAGAACGGTCAAACTATCGTTATTTAAAAGGCGAAATTACAGAGGTTGAAAGATATACAAAAGTTATTGACACATGGTCTGAAACAACGGCAAAACTGACGGATGAGGTTGTCAAAAATTTTGACAGATTAAACCCCGTTTATATGATGGCATTTTCAGGCGCCAGAGGTAATTTATCTCAGGTTTCGCAGCTTGTCGGCATGCGCGGGCTGATGGCAGATGCGCAGGGACAGATTATTGACCTGCCTATCAGGTCAAATTTTAAAGAGGGGCTTTCTTGTACCGAGTATGTCATTTCCTCATACGGTGCGCGCAAAGGGCTTGTAGATACGGCTCTTAAAACGGCGGATTCAGGATATCTTACAAGACGTCTGGTTGATGTTGCGCAGGATGTTATTATTCGCGAAGCCGATTGTCATACGGAAAAATCCATAAAACTTACCGCTATTCAAGACGGCGAAAATGTGATAGTTCCTCTCACAGACAGACTGCTTGGCAGAACGATTGCTCAAGATATTCTTGATAAAGACGGCAATGTTGTTATTGAAAAAAATACAACAATCAACAGAGAAGATTTAATTAAGATAAAATCCTTGAACCTTCAAGAGGTTGATGTCCGCTCGGCGCTTACCTGCGAATTGGAATACGGTATTTGCCAGAAATGTTACGGCTGGGCAATGACCACGCAAAAATTGGTTGATATAGGCGAAGCAATCGGGATTATTGCCGCACAATCTATCGGTGAACCCGGAACACAGCTTACAATGAGAACATTCCACACAGGCGGCGTATTTAAAGGTGCAGGCGCCATGAAACATGTGATTGCGCCTTTTGACGGCGTTATTGATGATGAAGTCCGCACGCGTGAAATGAGGACAAGGCACGGCGATGTTGTTCAAATTGCAATAAAAGAAGCCGATGTTACCATTAAAGACGGTAAAAAATCGGAAAAATTACATATTCCGATGAATGCCAAAGTTGCTTTTGTTAAGGGACAAATGCTTAAAAAAGGCGATGAAATTGCCGAGTATGAACCTGTTTCAAAGGGCGACGGCAGCCGTTTAACCGAAAAAGCTACGAAAGATATTACTTCTGATATTGCAGGTGAAGTTGTATTTGAGGATTTCGCTGCCGATGAAAAGAAAGACAGACAGGGAAATATTTCAAGAACTTCTAACAAATCAGGCATAGTTTGGGTACTCGGCGGCGATGTTTATGCACTTCCTGCCGGTTCAAAAATTTTGGTTTCGGATAATCAGCATGTTAAAAAAGGCGAAAAACTTGCGGAAACTTTGATTGTATCGGAACACGGCGGCGAAGTCAGAGTTAATAATTCACTTGAAGTTGAAGAAGTCAAGTTTGAGGGCAAGAAAATCAAAAAAATTGTTGCAGGCAAGGAATTAACCATTGTTATTGCTTCAATCCAGCCTTCAAATGCGATATTTGAACAAACCAAGAAAGAACAAATCTGGCATGTTCCTGCAACCGATGAAAAATATATTGTAAAATGCCCTATCGACACTACTGTTGAAAACGGCATGATAATTGCAGAACTTATTGATGATGAACATAAAGTAACTTCCTCGGGCGAAATCCGCTATAACGGCATTGAAGTCGGCGAAAATCAGATTGTTACAAAAGGCGGCGAAGTTATATTTATTCCTGAGGAAATTCATCAAATTTCAAAAGATTCTTCGCTTAAATTAGTTGAATCGGGAACTTACGTTGAAGCGGGTACCGAGGTTGTGAAAGACCTTTATACCCACATTGACGGTATTGTTGAAATAAAAGAATTTAATGACATTATCCATGAAGTTGTTGTCCGCCCCGGCGAACTTTATACACTTGATTCAATCAATGACCTTAAAGTTGATGAAAATGAAGTGGTAAGGGCAGGAACTACAGTTGCGGGCAAAATAAAAGCAAAAGTGGATTCAATTGTTACAATAATTGAAAATGATTCCGATATTCTTGATGAGCTTGATGATTTGGATGAAGAAATAACGGAAGATATTGTTGATGATGATCCGCTTGAGAAACAGCAAGTTCAAATTTTGATAAGACCTGTTCAAAGTTTCACGATTGAGCCCAAAGACGTTTCAATTGAATTTGAGACAACAGATGAAGCTATCGAAATTTTGCCTTTGACCCAGCTTCAATTCAAAGACGGCGCGCGTGTAAGAAGCTTAGACGGCGCTGTTCTTACAAGGACAAGTCTGGTTCTTTCAATGAGCGGTTATTTAAGCCACCTAAAAGGTCTGGTTGAGCTTAATAAAACAGGCGACCTGAAAGTTGTTGTTCTTGAAACGCTCATAGTCAGACGTGAACAGGATGATGCCTCAAGAACGCTTTCTTCCATGCAGACGGAATTGCTTGTGGAAAACGGTCAAATTATTGAACCCAGAACTCCTGTTACTAAAACTTGTGTGCTTTCAATTGACGATTCGGTTGCAAGTATAAAATCTACAGATAAAGATTTAAGAAGATTGCTTTTAGTATCGGCAAAAAATGAGCAGATTATACCTATTAAGGGTAAAGCCTGCGTTAAAGAGGGCGACTTTATTAAATTGGATGCTCAAATCGCTTCATCAGGCGAAACGGCAAATTGCTGCGGCTGTGTTAGTGAAGTCGGCAAGAATTCCGTTACAATAAGAATAGGGCGTCCGCATTTGATAAGCCCCGGAACGCTTTTGCAGGTTGAAAATAATGCGCTTATACTAAGGGGCGACCTGCTTGCGACTTTAGTATTTGAAAGACAAAAAACAGGCGATATCGTTCAAGGTTTGCCGAGGGTTGAAGAACTTTTGGAAGCCAGAAAACCTAAAGATTCCGCCATTGTCGCAGAGGAAGACGGTGTCAGTGAAATTGAAATTGAAGACGATGTGGCAAGGCTTTATATTGTAAATGAAAATGGCAGAACAGAAATTAAATATCCGATTGAATCAAGTGTTATTGTTTCTGATAAGCAAAAAATAGTTAAAGGTCAAGCGCTTACTTCAGGTCCATTGAACCCGCATGATGTCATAAGGCTCCGCGGTGCAAATGCAGCACAGCAATATCTTGTGGATGAAGTTCAAAGAGTATACCGTTCCCAAGGCGTTGAAATTGCTGATAAACACGTCGAAGTTATTGTTCGTCAGATGATTAAAAAGGTAAAAGTTTTAGATTCGGGTACGACAAAACTTCTCCCCGGAGAACTTGTAGAACTTAAAGTAATTGAAGCGGAAAATGCCAAAATAAACGAAGAAGAAGGCGGCATAAAAGCTACATACGAGGCATTGCTTCTGGGTATTACAAAGGCTTCTTTGAATACAGAAAGCTTTATTTCGGCTGCATCTTTCCAGGAAACTACGAGAATTTTGACAGAAGCTGCGGTAGAAGGCAAAAAAGACATGCTGCGCGGTCTTAAAGAAAACGTTATAATAGGGCGTTTAATTCCCGCAGGAACAGGGTATCATCATTTGATAAATGCAAGTGAAGAAAAAGAAAAAGAAGCCCTGCGCCGCGCCCAGCAGAAAAATCAAGCCCGCAAGCCTTCGGCAATTTTAGAAGAAATTGAAGGTATGTTCGGCACACCCGATTTTACTGTTGAATAAATAAATCTATTTGAATAACCGCCATGGTTTAGCTTTTTGGCTAAATTCAGGCGGTTATTCCGCTATTAGCAGGTGGAAAAATAAATAAATTACATTAAGCTTAAAAACAAAAAAGGATTTTTCAATGAAAAAAATTGTTTTAAGTTTATTTGTTTTATTCTGTATGGTTCCCGTATTTGCTGATTCTGCCCCGATTACCGAAGAAGAAGCAATGCAGGTGGAGGAGTTTTTTGATTCTTATGTGGAGTCTGCAAATAATTACAGAGATGATTTAACTGAAAAATATGCAGATAATGCAGTTATTAAAAGGATTGTTATTAAAAAAGACGGCTCAAAACAAGACGTAACAATTCCTATCCAAAGATATTTTAAAGAATTAAAATCGGGGCAAAAAACGGCAAGGCTCGTAAGATACAAAAACAGATACATAAATAAAAAATATTCAAAAATATCAAACGGCGAATATAAAATTACAACAACACGCATTCCTTTTAGAGATAAAACAGGTCTAAGGGCTGAATTTAAAATTATAGAGACTCCGGATGGCCTAAAAATAAGCGAAGAATTAATGGAAACAAATGTCCAGAGGTTTTTAAAGGAAAAATGATTTAAAAACCTGAAATAAATAAACGGGTTGTATGCGGGATTTGCAATAAACATGCTTGAAAAGATGAGAAGAAAAATAAGCCATAAAGTTACAATTTCTGTTAAGATTTCTTTACCCCCTACA
>JAJQDG010000129.1 GCA_021202305.1 Candidatus Gastranaerophilales bacterium | reverse complement strand
CAAAATTCAAAATTAAGGTTTTTTGATAAATTCCCCTTTTTTAATTTTTTGTGCAGCACTTTTGCACTGACTAAAACATGCAATAAACAAAAGCGCAATATTAATTCTTTCCCCGCATTTACCCTTGCCGAAACTCTCATCACCCTTGCCATAATAGGCGTTGTTGCAGCGATGACAATCCCTAGTGTATTAAATCATTACAGGGAACAAGTTGTAGAAACAAGATTAGCAAAATTTTATTCCGTATTTAATGAAGGTATAAAATTAGCAGAACTTGAACATGGAAGCATAATGGACTGGTATTTGTCAAATGAGAATTCTACTACATCATACGATGAAGAAGGAAACACAATATCAGGTTCAAACGCTATTGATAACTGGTTTAGTACTTATTTATCAAATTTTATTGTTACTGAAAGAACACTAAACAGTGATGGCTCCGTTACGTATAGATTAAATGACGGCTCCGCGTTTAAATTTGTCACAGGAACTACAATGAGAAATGACGATATTTATTTTTTTCCGGGCGGAAATCCGGATGAATGCACAAACATGGGAGTTTGTTATTTTGTATTTAACTTGTGTCCGAATTGCACGGAAGATGCTTGGGAATACCTGTACGGCAAGGGGCTTGAACCCTATCTTTACAAATGGGATGGCGATGAAGACAGCTTACTTAATGATTCTAAATATGGCTGCAACAATAAGGATAAGGGTGCATATTGCACCGCATTAATCGCAAGAAACGGCTGGAAAATACCTAAAAATTACCCGTATAAAGTCCGACCGTAGAAAAATAGAATGATTTAAACGGATAAATTTTAAAATAGCAGCCGCTATGTAAAAAGTTCAAAACAGCTATATTTATTGTTCAGCTATGGCACAATAAAATAATCTTATTTTTCAACATGCTTTTCTATTACCTGCCTGTTTTCATCCAGTTTTACTATAAGCTTTGCACCATTGCCGTCAACGTTAAAATATACGGCATCAGCACTACCATCTTCATGTTTTTCAAGATAATTTTGCTTAGAACCGTCAATATTATATGTGATAGCCTTAAAAGTACCGTCCGGAGCATAGTTTGTTACCTGCCTTACGGTTTCACTTTCATAATAATCTATGCTTTTTTTAACTTTTTTATCCTTGCCGCGAAATACCACACTGACCTTTTTCCCGAAATCATCATATTTTATCTCGGTTATTTCGCCGGATTTTTTTTCAATAATCCTTTCGCCGACCAATTTATCATTTTCGCCGAAAAATTTGGAAAGAATTTCTTTTTTGTTTTCTTCAAATTTTATGTCTTTTGGGGGAACATCAATAAACCTTGTATCTTTTAGGATGTCCTCGTTTTCATCATCAAAATCTATGTCCGCATATAAATCTTCCGAAGTTTTTTTAATTTCTTCATCCATGCAATAAAACCCTCGAGCTTTTAATTTGTATCATCTTATTTATGGAATTTAATGCGCGGCGCGCGATTTCAGGTTCAACAGTAACTTCAAATTCTTCATTTTTTAAGGCGTTTAAAATATCAAAAAGCGAATTTTGTTTCATATTATGGCAGACAATTCTCTGATTTGCAAGAATAAATTGTTTATTTGGATAATCACGCTCAAGCCTGTCTGCAACGCCTTTTTCAGTGCATATTATATAAGTTTTATAATTGGTATTTTTAACATAATTGAAAATTTGTGTTGTAGAACCTATAAAATCGCCCATTTCAATTACTTCGGGGCGGCACTCGGGATGTATTAAAACAATTCCGTCTTTATATTTTTCTTTTGCCTGTCTGATATCATCAGGTGAAATTCTAAGGTGCGTGGGGCAATAGCCCGGATATGAAATAATTTCTGTTTCGGGAAGATTTTTTTGAACCCAATTGCCCAGGTAACAATCAGGCGCAAAAAGAACTTTTTTTGCATTCAAGGATTTCACAACTTCAACCGCATTTGCACTTGTACAGCAAACATCGCATTCCGCTTTAACTTCTGCCGTAGAATTTACATAACATACTAAAGGTATATTGGGATTTTTAGCTTTAAACTCCCTGACAAGACGAAGGTCAATCATATCAGCCATATTGCACCCTGATTTTATATTTGGCAGCAGAACTTTTTTGTCCGGCGATAGGATTTTTGCGGTTTCAGCCATAAAATATACGCCCGCAAATATAATAATTTCTGCATCAGTCCTGGCGGCGAGTTTGCTTAAACCAAGAGAATCGCCGACATAATCAGCTGCTTCATCAATTTCGGGATTTTGATAGCAATGCGCAAGGATAATCGCGTGTTTTTCTTTCTTTAATTTATTTATTTGTTCAATCAGTTCTCTTGTCAATTTAAGAAATCCTTAGGGCTTTTGTCTTATAAAGAGCATTATAAACCAAAAATATTTTTATGATGAAATTGTTTTGTTCCGTTTGCATAGTCTGCAACAATCTGCCCGCTGCCATACAGCCTGTATTTGTATATGCATAACCCTTCTATGCCGACAGGGCCTCTTGCCAGAGTTTTGTTTGTAGAAATGCCTACTTCCGCCCCGAAACCGTATCTAAACCCGTCTGAAAATCTGGTAGATACATTATGATAAACACCGGCTGAATCTACCATTGACATAAATTTTTCGCATGCGGCATTGTTTTCGGTTAAAATTGAATCCGTGTGATGCGAACCGTATTTATTAATGTGCAAAATTGCCTCATCTAACGAATTTACAACCTTTAAAGCCAAAATTTTGTCTGAATATTCAAAATCATATCTTTCAGGATTTTCAATTATTTTAACCCCGTTTTCCGTTAATGCATGTTTAAGCCCCGGCAAATCGGGATAATTTTTATGTACTAAAACCGTTTCAACGCTGTTGCAAGCTGAGGGATATTGCGTTTTTGAATCTATAACTACTTTATTTACAATATTTGTATCGGCATCTTCATTTATAAAAATATGGCAAATGCCCGAAGCATGCCCCAGCACCGGAATTTTGGTATTTTCCTGAATAAACCGTACAAGCTTGTTTGAACCGCGCGGGATAATTAAATCAATATATTCATCCATATTTAGTATTTCTTTAACATCATCATGTGAAAATAAAAGATTAACCGTATTTTTAGGATACAATTCAGTATTATTAAGCGCATTTTCTATAACTTTAAAAAATGCCTTGTTAGTGTTCAGCGCCTCTTTTCCGCCCTTTAAAATAAGTGCATTTCCTGATTTGACGGCAAGCGCCGTAATTTGCGGCAAAACATCAGGACGGGCCTCGAAAATAACACCTATAAGCCCTATGGGGCAGGTGATTTTTTTTAATATGAGGTTTTCATCAAGTTCGCGCGTCCACACAATTTTATTTACAGGGTCGCCAAGCGCCTGTACATCCTTAATTCCTTTAATCAGGTCGCGCATTTTATTTTCGTCTAATTTTAATCTGTTATATGTTGACTTTGTTATTTTGCCTTCTTCAAGAAGCCCGTTTGCATATTCTAAATCAAGCGCGTTTGCTTTGAAAATATCATCATAAGAAGCAATTAACCCGTTTTCAATATTCAAAAGCGCCCTGTTTTTAACTTCCGAAGAAAGGGAAGAAAGGGCATTTTTGGCAGAATTTGCGTTTTTTACAATTTCTAATATTTCATTCATAAAACCACCAGATTATCTTTATTAATTAAATCATCGCTATTCATGTAGCCTAAAATTTTTTTTATTTCACTGCTGTGTTTACCGATTATTTTTTCACATTCGGAGGAATTATAATTTATGACTCCTCTTGCAAATTCATTTTTATTTTCGTCAAATATGCAAACAACCTCGCCCGATTCAAATTTCCCCTTAACGGATAAAACACCGATAGGAAGAAGGCTTTTTTGTTTTTCGGTCAAGGCGGTTTTTGCCCCCGCATTTATAAAAATTTCACCTGTAACATTTGTTGCATAGGCAATCCAGCGTTGTTTGGAAGAAAGTTTATTATTGGGCAAAAATAAAGTGCCGGCGTTTTCTTCCGTAAAAATTTTTCTGATAATTCCCATTTTAAGACCGTTTACAATCATGGCGCATGAGCCTGAATTTGTAACAACTTTTGCCGCATTTAATTTTGTAATCATGCCGCCGCGCCCTCCAATGGAAGCGCCTGAAGCCAGTTTTTCTATTTTTGAAGTAACTTTTTGTACTACGGGGATTAATTTTGCATCGGAATATTCTTTAGGATTTTTATCAAAAAGCCCGTCAATATCAGATACCATTACCAGTAAATCCGCATCCAGCTTGCTTGCAACGAGTGCGGAAAGTTTATCATTATCGGAAAAACTCACATGTTCAAGTTCGCTCGGCAAAATTACGTCATTTTGATTTATAACAGGGATAATTCCGCATTCTAACAGCTTTGAAAGAGTACTTCTCAAGCTTAAATAACGCTTTCTGTTTGAAAAATCATCTTCCGTTAAAAGAATTTGGGAAATTTTAATTCCGAAACGGTCAAATCCTTCCTGATAAATTCCTATCAGCATGGGCTGCCCTATGGAAGCTGCAGCCTGTTTATCCACAAGGCTTTCAGGGGTTTTTAATCCCAATTTTTTTGCGCCCAGACCAACCGCGCCGGATGTAACTATCAGAATTTCTCTGCCTTCTTTATAAAGACGCGAGATATCTTCTATAAAAGAATAAAGGCGCGATAAAGAAATGTCGCCGTCCTCATTTTTTAAAATATTTGTTCCGAATTTAAAAACTATTCTTTTAAGCTTAGAT
>JAJQDG010000153.1 GCA_021202305.1 Candidatus Gastranaerophilales bacterium | reverse complement strand
TTAATTCCGTTTTTATTTAATGCTTTATTTAATTTATTGCAGAAAAAATATTTAGGGTTTAAAACGGGTATTTCCTTGTTTAAAACACTGGAATTTATTGTTCCTTCAACATTTACGGTGTTGTGCAATTCATCATAAGAAAGTTTGATATCATTTGAGTCTTTTGATAAAAGCTTGTTTATAAAAGAAAATTTGTAATCATCGGTTTGAACAATTCTCGTGGTGCTTTTATCTTCGCTTAAAATAAAATCAACTTTTACCGTATTAAAATCAACCGTATACGGCGAAAGCTTGGGAGAATTGGGCCAATAATCATCAATTGTCCAGCCGTCAGGATAACTTTGAGTATCGATAATTGAATCGTCGATATAAATTTTATTTATACGCCCCTTGCAATTGTTTTTAAGCTTTAAAGCAAGCTCGTTTAAATCAGCCCGGGTTAAATAAGGATCGCCTGCAAGTTTCAAATAAAGGTTATTTTTATCATCTCTGTAAAAAGCCGTATCAAAAGTGTAATCTTCCCCTAATGTGTCAATAGAAGCTGCCATGGTAAAAAGTTTCAATACAGAAGCAGGATTTAAATATTTGTACGCATTTTTTTCATATACTAAAATGCCTGTTTTTTTGTTTTTAACAGATATTGAAACAACAGAATCTTTGTCAAAATCGAAAGAATTTATAATTTCATTAATAGAATTAGATACACCGGATGCAATTGAGGCTGTTTGCAGAAAGAAAAATAAAATCAAGGCAAAAAATGCTTTTTTAAACATTTATACTCTCCCCGATATAAGAAGGCCTAAAGCCAAAATCAAAAATTTTTCTGTTTAAAAGATTGGGAAATGTTTTTCGCACTTTTTCAACTTCATCAGTGTCAATTTGAACGCAGAGGGCGTTTTCTTTTTCGTCCAGCTTTTGAATAATTTCGCCCATAGGTGAAACCATAAGTGAGTTTCCTGCATTATATACGCCGTTTTTGATTTCTCCGGTTTGAGAAAGCGCCAAAAAATAAGACTGGTTTTCAATAGCGCGCGAAATTGCCATAGACCCGTACTGCGCTTTTCTTGAAAGAGGCCATGCGGAAACGTTTAAAAGTAATTCAGGCGGGTTTTCAGTATTAATATAACTTCTGAAAAGCTCCGGAAATCTTATATCATAACATATTGAAAGCCCGATTTTGAGCCCTTCTAAAGAAATTTCAACAGGATTTTGACCTGATTGCACGTTTTGCGCTTCGCCGTCAGGTGCGTACAGATGAATTTTTTCATACCCTGCTATTAATTTTCCCCTCCGGTTAAAAACAGGGCAAAAGTTTTTTCCTTCGCCATTTTTTCCTGTTTTTATGTATGAGCCGCCTATTACATTTGAATTGTATTTTACCGCAAGTTCAGAAAGAAATTTTTCCGTTTTTCCGTCATTTTCTTTAACACAGCCAAAAATAGGGCAATACCAGCCTGTTGTCCAAACTTCCGGCAGAACAATTATATCCGGAGAAAAATTTTTGCAGAATTTTTCCGCAAGAGATGAAACTTTTGAAAAATTTGCCTCCCTCTCGCCAATTACAGATTGCATTTGAATTGCGAGGATATTTTTTTTCATTCTATACCTCGTCAGGTGAAGCAATTCTGCCCAAAATTGCACTTGCCGCAGCAACCGCAGGGCTTGCCAGATAAACTTCGGATTCGGGATGTCCCATGCGCCCTACAAAATTTCTGTTTGTAGTTGAAATTGCGCGTTCGCCCTTAGCTAAAATACCTGCATGTCCGCCGAGGCAAGGACCGCAAGTGGGTGTTGAAACAGCGCCCTTTGCTTTTACTATCGTCTGAACGAATCCCATTTCAATTGCTTTCAGATAAATATCTTGAGTCCCCGGGAAAACAATCAATCTTACATCAGGATGAACTTCCCTGCCGCGCAAAATGTCCGCTGCAATTTTTAAATCGCTAAGACGCCCGTTTGTGCAGCTTCCTATAACCACTTGATTTATTTTTACATTTCCAACTTTTGAAATAGGTTTTGTATTTTCGGGTAAATGCGGAAAAGCAACCGTAGGCTCTATATCTGCCGTATCGTACTTAATAATTCTCTCATAATGCGCACCTTCATCCGATGAATAGAATTTATAGGGGCGTATTGAGCGCCCTTTGAGGTATTTTTCCGTTATTTCATCAGGCGGAATAATGCCGTTTTTAGCGCCTGCTTCAATCGCCATATTGCAAATTGTAAATCTGCCGTCCATTTCCATATCGGAAATAGCGGAGCCTGTTATTTCAAGCGTTTTATATAATGCACCGTCCACGCCGATATCGCCGATTAAATGCAAAATTAAATCTTTGGCGCTTACCCATTTATTTAATTTGCCGTTAAATTCTACTTTTATTGCAGACGGCACTTTAAACCATGTTTCTCCGGATGCCATAGCACATGCCAGATCTGTTGAACCTACACCCGTCGAAAAAGCACCAAGTGCGCCGTATGTGCAGGTGTGCGAATCTGCACCGATTATAAGGTCGCCTGCCGTAACAAGCCCTGAATCAGGTAATAGGGCATGTTCTATGCCCATTCTGCCGACTTCAAAAAAGTTAACTATTCCCTTTTCTTTGCAGAATTTTCTGATTAAATCAACCTGCTCTGCCGATTTAATATCTTTATTCGGAACAAAATGGTCAGGAACAAAAACTGTTCTTGTTTTGTCAAAAACATTATCTGCGCCGATTTTAGCAAATTCCTTTATGGCAACCGGTGCTGTTATATCATTTGCAAGAGTAATATCAACTTTTGCAGTGATTAAATCTCCCGCATGAACGCTTTTGCTACCTGAATGTGCGGCAAAAATCTTTTCGGTTATGGTCATTGGTTCAGCCATTGTTTTTTCCTTCTCTGGTCATTTTCTCCCTGATATCAAGCATTTGATTGTGACCTAAAACCCCTATTGCACATTTTTTTAAATTTGCCATATACCATGCGCACCTTTCTTGCAGACAAACCAATGGAATGGTGCTGCCTGCCGACATTAAGGGACAAACGGGTATAGTCATATTTGCCATTTTATTCCGCCCTTCTATTTATCTGCACAATAAGCTTGCTGCTTGTTTTTGAAGATTGCAGTTTGTTTCATCGCATCTTTTTTCGTAATCTTTGTATATTTTGCACCTGTTAATGACTTCATTAAAATCAATAAGATGTGCATCAAAATCAGGACCGTCAACACAGGCAAATTTTACCTCGTTGCCGACTGTTACCCTGCAAGCACCGCACATGCCCGTACCGTCAACCATGATAGGATTCATTGAAGCTTCCGTTTTAATGCCGGTTGAACGGGTTAAATCCGCAACTGCTTTCATCATGGGCATAGGACCCACGGCAATTGCATAATTTATTGTTTCTTTTTTCATAATGTCTGCCATAACGCTTGTGGTAAAGCCTTTTACGCCCAGCGACCCATCATCTGTTGTTATAATTAATTCACTGCAGGCGTTTTTCATTTTATCCTGCCAGAATATTAAATCTTTATTTCTTGCGCCCATAATCATATATACTTTGTTGCCGGCATCTTTAAACGCTTTTGAAATTAAATAGCAGGGTGCTGCCCCGTAACCGCCCGCAACGCAAACAACCGTGCCGTATTTTTCAATATGAGTCGGTCTGCCTAAAGGACCTACCACATCTTCAATTTCATCTCCCACATTTAATGCGGCAAGTTTTTTTGTTGTATAGCCCACTGCCATATATACAATGGTTAATTCTTCGCTTTCGCGGTCATAATCTGCAATTGTTAAAGGTATGCGTTCTGAATTTTTGTCAACCCTTAAAATTACAAATTGTCCGGCTTGAGCATTTTTTGTAACATAGGGGGCTTTTACCTTGATTTCAAACTGATTTTTGCAAACCTCATTTTTGTATAAAATTTTGTAGCCCAATTCTTTTACTCCTTTTTAAATACACACTTTCCTTACAAAGTATAATATCATAAAAAAAGAAGTTTTGTAAAATAAACTGTTTTTATAAAAAAATGTGCTAGTATGCCTTTATGCCGGAAAAAGATAAAATCGCAGGGGAATTATTTTGTAACGGGTATAACTGCGCCCAGTCCGTTTTTTGTGCATATTGCGAGGATTTCGGCATAGATTTTAAACAGGGCGCAAAGCTTGCTTCTTCGTTTGGAGGGGGCATGGGCAGACTGCGCGAGGTATGCGGGGCGGTTTGTGCCATGTTTATGATTGCAGGATTAAAGTTCGGATATGATAACAATAATGACGGTGAAATAAAAAATCTTCATTATGAATTAATAAGAAAACTTGCAGAAGAATTTAAAAAAAAACACGGTTCAATTATCTGCAAAGATCTTTTAAACGGTGCAGAAAGCGGCGGAGTACCCGAAAAAAGGGATGACGGCTATTATAAAAAACGCCCCTGCCAAAAATATGTTGAGACCGCAGCAAAAATAATTCAAAAAGAAATTGAAAAAACACATTGAGTTTGCGTAAAAATTAAATTTTTTTGCAAACTCAAATTGTATTATGCACGGGTGCAAAAAATAAAGGTTTAACAACAGAACAACGAAATATTATTAAAAGGTGTATATAAAGATAGACAAATCGGTCAATATATCAGTGTTTTAAAAAAGCATAATGCCGGCTGCGGGGAACTTAGAGATACCGTTCAGGTAAATATATCAGTGTTTTAAAGAAAGCATCATGCCCGATTCAAAATTTAAAATCTGATTTTGATAATTTGGCAAAGACATTAATTTTTCAACAT
>JAJQDG010000026.1:4346-4768 GCA_021202305.1 Candidatus Gastranaerophilales bacterium | reverse complement strand
ATATTAAAACGGGGTCAAAAGTTGCTTTTTAAAAAGGAATTTGATATAGATAAAGATTTTTTTACGGAAGAATCTCCTGTGCCCAAAAAAAGAAAAATTGCTCTCAGGGTTTTTCTTTTTGTGGGCAGTTTGACTTTTTTACTTCTTTTTGTAAGCGCTTTTAGTTTCGGTTTAAATTCAAGATTTGGCTCCAACATTGAAAATGTCAAAAAAATAGGCTTAAAAGAAGCGCAGGAATTCTTTTTCGATGCGCTGAAATTTTATGAAACGGGTGAATACGACAGCGCAATAGAAAAATTAAACAAACAGCTTGCAATAGTTGACGATCCTGACGCTTATAATTATCTTGCAAAAATTTAACTTTAATGAGGGGAAATTGAACTTGCAATTTAAAATTTCATAAACGCAATTGAATTTAAGCC
>JAJQDG010000026.1:0-4336 GCA_021202305.1 Candidatus Gastranaerophilales bacterium | reverse complement strand
ATATTTAAAAACGGCAAGCGAAGTTCAGGTTGATAATACAGAACTTTTAAATCTTACGGCTCAAGCCTGCAAAATGACAGGCAGAGCGGATGAAGCCATTTCTTTATTTGAAAATATTCTGGAAAAAGAGCCTGAAAACGGTTTTGCAAATGCAAAAATTGCAGAAATTTATTTTCAGAGACTTCAATATGGAAAAGCAATTCCATACTACAAGGAGGCTTTATTTTTCACATTTGATGAAAATACGGCAATACAGCTTGCAAAATGTTATTTAGAAATTGGCGATTTTGACAACGCCGAATCTATGGCAAATGAAATATTAAAAGCAAACCCTGAAAACAAACAGGCAAAATCACTTAAAATTTCGCTGGAATATAAAAGAGGGCTTCTTCCTTCAGCCATAAAGAAAAATACGGAAGAAAACCCGATAGAAAAAGAAGAAACCCCGCTTGATGAAAATATAGTAAAAAATTATATAATGGAGTTTGAAAATTCAATAAAAGCAAATTGGATACCGCCTTCAGGTTCAAATTTGAAAAAAGTTTCCGTAAAATTCAGCGTAGATAAAGACGGAAATCTAATTTCAAATACTGTTTATCAAAGTTCCGGCATGAGCGATTTTGATAAATCCGCGCTCGATGCAATTGAACTTTCTGCGCCTTTTCCGCCCCTGCCTTACGGAATAAACAGAGAAACTCTGGATATAATTTTTACTTTTGATTTCAATATTAAAAATTAATTTTATTATCCACATGGACTATATATTTTTCAATTCGCCCGTAGTAGCGTTATACCCGTAGAATACAACGGAAAGGGTTTACTTTGGATAGAATCAAAGTTTCCGTTGCCGAAGATTGCCTGTTAACAAGAATTTCTTTAAAACATGCTCTTTCTTATTCAAAGAACATAAAAATTATTGATGACAGTCCTTCGGCTTTGGAATTAATTAAGAATTTAAAAAAAGAAAATTTACCGGATATCATTTTAATGGATTTGGATTTAAAGGGCATGAACGGAATAGAAGCCACCTGCTACCTGAAAGAAAAATTCCCGAAAATAAAGGTTATTATTTTAACGGCGCATTCGGGTAAAGATTTTTTTAATGCCAGCATATCTTCGGGTGCGAGAGGTTTTTTATCTAAAAATATCGAACAAAAAGAACTCGAACATGTTATAGAAGCTGTTTATTTCGGGGCGTTCTGGTTTGATTCTTCGGTAGAAATTTTGCACCGCGAAAATTTTCCGAAACCGAAATCCAATGATTTATGGCACCTTTATACTAAAGAAACGGCAGATTTTGCCCTGACCGCACGGGAAATGCAAGTTTTAAAATTATTGGCGCAGGGAAAATCAAATAGCGAAATTGCAAAAGAAATAATAGTAAGCGCCAACACTGCAAAAGCGCATGTAGGCAATATTTTAAATAAAATGCATGTGGCAGACCGCACTCAGGCTGCGGTAAAAGCGGTTAAGACACACATGATTTAATTTAGTTTATAATATCTTTATGAACGATAAAATTGTAATTAAAGGTGCAAGGGCGCACAATTTAAAAAATGTTTCACTGGAACTTCCAAAAGACAGTCTGATTGTGTTTACCGGTGTTTCAGGCTCAGGAAAAAGCTCGCTTGCGTTCGATACAATTTTTGCGGAAGGTCAAAGACGCTACGTTGAAAGCCTTTCAACGTATGCGCGCCAGTTTTTGGGACAAATGGATAAACCCGACGTTGATTCAATCGAAGGTTTATCGCCCGCCATTTCAATTGACCAAAAAACTACTTCAAATAATCCGCGTTCCACCGTAGGTACAATAACCGAGATTTATGATTATTTAAGGCTTTTATACGCGCGTGCAGGCATTCCGCATTGTCCTGATTGCGGCAGAGAAATAACAGCGCAGACGATTGATGAAATAACGGATAAAATTATTTCTCTTGAAGAAGGTACGAAAATTCAAATAATTTCGCCTGTTGCACGGGGTAAAAAAGGCGAATTTCAAACTCTTTTATCGGGGCTTCGTCAGGAAGGGTTTGTGCGTGTAAGAATAGATGGAAAAACGTACAATTTGGATGAAGATGAAATTGAAATTGAAAAAAATAAAAAACATAATATTGATGTGGTCATTGACAGAATTGTCGTTAAAAAATCGGCAAGAGCGCGTATTTTTGACAGCACGCAAACTGCGCTTGTGCGCTCGGACGGGCTTGTCGGAGTTGATATAATAGGAAAAGAAGAAAAACTTTATTCGGAAAAACTAAATTGCCCCGATTGCGGGTTAAATTTTGAAGAAATTTCCCCCAGAATGTTCAGTTTTAATGCTCCTTACGGCGCCTGCAAGGTATGTTCGGGGCTTGGCGCGCATTATGAAGTTACAACGGAGCTTGTTGTTCCGGATGATACAAAATCAATAAATGAAGGCGTTATTTATCCATGGCACAAAACAGGAAACCGCTATTATCAAGATGTGTTAAACTCTGTCTGCGAATATTACGGAATTGACCCTGATGTTCCCTTCAGGTCGCTTTCGCCCGCACAGAAAGGAATAATTTTATACGGCAACGGCGGCGAAACAATAAAAATGCGCTATCCCGATTTTGGTACAAAAAGCGTCAGAGTTCACTATCATCCCTATTTGGGTGTTATTCCTTATATGATGAAAAAATTTGAACAGTCGGAAAGCGATATTATAAGAAGCGAAATTCAAAAATATATGGGTGAAATTACCTGTAAATCTTGTAACGGCGCGCGTCTTAACCCGTTTGTTTTATCAGTTACCTTAGGCGGCAAAAATATTGATGAATTTTGTTCAATGTCTATAGAAAACGCGTATAATTTTATACAAGAACTTTATTTGAATTTAGACAGCTTTAAATTAGCTATTGTAAAATTGGTTCTGGATGAAATAAGGCTGCGATTAAAATTTTTAATTGATGTCGGGCTTTCATACCTTACGTTGAATAGAAAATCGGGAACTCTATCGGGAGGGGAAGCCCAGAGAATACGCCTTGCAACCCAAATCGGCAGCGGACTTTCAGGAGTTTTATATGTTCTTGATGAGCCTTCAATCGGGCTTCATCAGCGGGATAATTCAATGCTTATAGAAACGCTTTTTAAATTGCGCAATTTAGGAAATACCCTTATCGTTGTAGAGCATGATGAAGATACAATAAGAAATGCGGATTATATTGTGGATATCGGGGCAAATGCAGGTGTTGCAGGCGGAAATATTATTGCAAAAGGAAGCGTTAATGATATAATTTCCGTCGAAAATTCAATAACGGGGCAATATCTTTCGCACAAAAAAGAAATAAAACTGCCCGAAAAAACACGGCTTGGAAACGGTAATTTTCTTGAAATTAAAAATGCATATTTAAATAATTTAAAACATATTGATGTTAATATTCCTTTAGGGAAAATTGTTGCCGTAACCGGAGTTTCAGGTTCAGGGAAATCCACTCTGGTAAACGATATTTTATATGAATATGCGCTTCATAAATTGCGCCAAAACCGTCCCAAGCCAAAAGGAGTAGATGAAATAAAAGGTTTTGAAAATATAGATAAAGTTGTATCTGTGGATCAATCCCCGATAGGGCGCACCCCGAGATCTAACCCGGCTACTTATACGGAACTTTTCGGGCATATACGCGATTTATTTGCCCGAACGAACGAGGCTAAAGTCCGCGGATATAAACAGGGGCGGTTCAGCTTTAATGTAAAAGGTGGAAGATGTGAAAAATGCCATGGCGACGGTGTTTTAAAAATAGAAATGAATTTTTTATCTGATGTGTATGTTACATGTGATGTTTGCAAGGGTAAAAGGTATAATTCAGAAACTCTTGAAGTTAAATATAAAGGCAGGAATATATCGGATGTTCTTGATATGACGGTAGATGAAGCGCTTGAGTTTTTTAAAAATGTTCCAAGAATAGCTTCAAGATTGCAAACGCTTTATGATGTGGGTTTAGACTATATAAAGCTCGGTCAAAGCGCCACTACTCTGTCAGGCGGCGAAGCGCAAAGAATTAAACTGGCGCTTGAATTAAATAAGCGCGCAACCGGAAAAACACTTTATATCCTGGATGAACCTTCAACGGGATTGCATTTGCATGATATTGATAAACTTGTCAAAATTTTGCAAAAGCTTGCAGATTCGGGCAATTCTATTTTAATAATAGAACATAATTTAGATATCATAAAATGTGCAGATTATATAATCGATTTAGGGCCCGAAGGCGGATACGGCGGGGGAGAAGTTGTTGCAAAAGGCAATTTGGAAAAAATTATTAAATGCAAAAATTCATATACGGGAAAATACTTAGGAGAGTATCTTTTGCGG
>JAJQDG010000142.1 GCA_021202305.1 Candidatus Gastranaerophilales bacterium | reverse complement strand
GTATTTAAATACCGTTTAAAAACCGTTAACGTTTAAAAGTTACATTCTTTAATATACCTGAATTTCAAAAGAGGTTTCTCTTGTCTATCGGTTCTAAGCATATACGTTTAACTTAAATATTTTGCAGGCAGGTTCAATATTTATAAGTATGTCTGAATTTTGTGCCGCCCTTATAAAAAAGGAAGTATTTATACAACCGGCTTTTTTGATGAAAGAGCAAAAAAGAAAGCCTCATTGCTCCAAAGTAAAATTATACAGCTTGTTGACGGAGAAGAATTAACAAAATTGATGATTAAGCACAATTTAGATATTCAAGTTAAAACGAAAATCGAAATCAAAAATTGATTAAGATTTCCTTACGGAAGATTAATTTTAATCAATTTATTTAAGATTTTTCAATAGGGATATTAAATATTTGTATCACCTGCTTACTCACGCGTAGCAATTTCGTCCGGCTTAACACCGTATCTTTTTCCTGCTGCCGGCACAAGCTGCAAAATCAACCGTTTTATCAGCGCTAAACGATGAGTATCGTGTACTAATTCGCATTCTCTATATCATAAACCTTGGTTTGTTCGCCCGTTTGAAGATTTTTTAGCGTATAAAATTTTCCTTCAAGCTCATTCTCATCTATAATCAAAGCAAATAAGGCTATTTTTGCCGCTTTTTCAAGCTGTTTTGCAAATTTCCTTGACTGCATGTCAAAATCAGCACTGAATCCCTTTTTTCTAAGCATGGTAACGGTTTTTATTCCTATTTCGGGAAATTTTGTGACAACAAAATAATCGAGTTTTTTATCTTCGGTTTTTTCAATTAAACTCACAAGCCTTTCAACTCCAAGTGCAAACCCAACAGCCGGAGCGGGTTTGCCGCCAAGCATTTCTACAAGCCCGTCATATCTGCCTCCGCCTAAAATTGCATTTTGCGAACCCAGCGAATTGCTTTTTATTTCAAAAACCGTTCTTGTGTAGTAATCTAAACCTCTTACAAGCATTTTATCAATTTCAAAATTAACACATGCGCAGGATAAATATTTTTTTACTTCCTCAAAATGTTCCCTGCAATCAGGACAAATAAAATCTTCTGTTACCACATTTTTTACATCTTTGTTTTCAAAAATCTTTTTGCAGTCTTCATTTTTGCAATCAAGCATTCTCAGGGGGTTTTTTTGGTATCTTATTTTGCAGTCATCACAAAGATTATCCAAATAGGGTGTTAAGACTTTTTTTATTTTTTCTTTATACATATTTCTGCAATTCGGACACCCCAGCGAATTTAAGCTTACGGTTAAATCTTTTATGCCGTTTGCCTTTAAAAATTCGCATGCAAGAATTATAACTTCTGCATCCGCAGCAGGATTTGAAATGCCGAACATTTCAAGCCCAATCTGGTGAAATTGGCGCTGGCGCCCTGCCTGCGGTCTTTCATAACGAAACATGGGTCCAAAATACCATAATTTAACAGGGAAAGAAAATCTTTCCATATTGTGTTCAATATAGCTCCTTACAACTCCTGCCGTATTTTCCGGACGAAGGGTTATTGAATCTTCATTTGAACCTACAGTAAAAGTATACATTTCTTTATTTACAATATCGGTAGAATCGCCGACCCCGCGCTTAAACAGCGCTGTATCTTCAAAAATAGGCGTGCGGATTTCCTTGTAATTTGCATTTTGAAAAAGTTCGCGCGCGCGGCTTTCAACCGTTTGCCAGGTCAAAATATCGCAAGGAAGTATATCTTTTGTACCCCTTTTAGCTTTAATCATTTTTAATTCCCTTTAAGTATGCTTCTATAAAACCCTCTATATTGCCGTCCATAACACTTTCCACATTTCCGGCTTCAAAATTTGTTCTATGGTCTTTAACCATTTTATACGGATGAAATACATAGCTTCTTATCTGCGAGCCAAAGTTAATATCGGGGTTTTCACCCTTTAAATCGGACATTTTTTTCTCATGTTCCATTTTTTTTAAAAGTAAAAGTTTAGAAGCCAGCATTTGCATTGCTGTTTCTCTGTTTTGCAATTGGGAGCGTTCCTGCTGGCATTTAACCACTATACCCGTAGGCTTATGATAAATCCTGACAGCGGTTTCTACCTTGTTTACGTTTTGTCCGCCTGCACCGCCGGAGCGCATGGTTTCAAGCTCAATTTCATCAGGAGGAATTTGGATTTTGTTTTCAAAATCTTCAATAACAGGAACAACTTCAACGCTTGCAAAGCTTGTTTGGCGTTTGCCGTTAGCGTTAAAGGGAGAAATTCTCACAAGTCTGTGTACTCCTTTTTCTGCTTTTAAATATCCGTATGCCCATTTGCCCTTTACTTTAACGGTTGCGGATTTTATTCCCGCTTCTTCTCCGTCTGATTTATCAAGAAGTTCGGTTTTATATTTTTTGTTATCGCAATACCTGACGTACATTCTAAGCAGCATATTTGCCCAATCCTGCGCATCGGTGCCGCCTGCGCCTGCATTTACGGTTAAAATGGCATCATTTGTATCATATTCATCGGAGAGCATTCTTTCAAGATCGAATTTATCTAAAAAAAGCGAAAGTTCATCCGCTTTTTTAAGAGCTTCAATAATCAAATCTTCATCTTTTAATTCAACTGAAAGCTTGCAATCTTCGAAAATATTTTTATAAAACAAATAATCATCAAGTGCAGTTTTAATTTCTTTTTGTTCTTTCATAATTTTTCCTGAAAGAATAGGATTTTGCCAGTTGGTCTGCACTTCCTGTTCAATTTTTGCCAGTTTTATTTTCAGCCCTTCAGGGTCAAAGACACCTCCCGTATGAATTAAAACGCGGGGAGAGTGTATTTATTTTTTGCTTCAGTTGTTCTAAAATTTCGTCCATAAAACAGATTTTACTATAAAAAGTTTTTTTGATAAAATACTTTTAAAAAAGGATTAAGCTATGCAGTTTATAAAAGATTCAATACGCTCTGTTCCCGATTATCCGAAAAAGGGTATTTTGTTCAGAGATATTACAACGGCAATAAAAGACCCTGTTGTAATGAAAAAAATAATTGATACAATTGCAAATGAGTTTCGGGATGACAAAATTGATTATGTGGCAGGGATTGAATCCAGAGGGTTTATTTTTGGTATGCCCGTTGCATATTGCCTTAATTGCGGCTTTGTTCCCATAAGAAAGCCGAATAAATTGCCTATGGAAACATACAGCGTTGAATATTCGCTTGAATACGGCACGGATAGGATAGAAATGCACAAAGATGCAATTGAAAAGGGCAAGAGGGTTTTACTTATAGATGACCTTTTAGCTACGGGCGGCACTGCATCTGCTGCCTGCGAACTTGTAAAAAAAGCCGGAACTTTAGCAGGAATTGCCTTTGTGCTTGAACTTTCAGATTTAAAAGGCAGGGAAAAACTTCCTGACGATGTTAAAATTTTGACTCTTGCAAAATATTAAGGCGGCATTATGGCGGATTTAAAAAGAGGAAAATTGTATGTTGTAACAGGTCCTTCGGGAGTCGGCAAAGGAACGATACTGGAAAAATTTTTTAACAACAATAAAAATATTTATTTTTCCGTTTCTATGACAACAAGATGTCCGCGCCCCAACGAGAAAGAAGGTGTAAACTATTTTTTTGTTTCAAATGAAGAATTTGACCGCGCCGTTAAGAATGACGAACTTTTAGAATGGACGGAATATTCAGGAAATTTCTACGGCACAAGTAAAAAATTTGTTGAAAATGCCCTTTTAAAAGGGGTCGATGTCCTTCTTGAAATTGAAACGCAGGGCGCCAAAAAGGTAATGGAAAAATTTCCCGATTGTATTACTATTTTCTTTGCGCCCCCTTCATTTGAAGAACTGGAATCGCGCCTGAGAGGACGCCATACGGAAGATGAAAACGCCATTCAAAAGCGCTTGAGCGCCGTTAGAGATGAACTTTCAATGGCGGAAAAATTCAAATATAATATTGTTAATGATGAAGTTGAAAGTGCGTATACCAAGCTGCAAGCGGTTTATGATTTTGAAAGCGGCGGGAAATGAAAAAAAATGTTTTAATAGGAATAACAGGCTCAATTGCTGCTTATAAGACGGCTTGCCTTATACGTTTTTTTAAAAAAAACGGATGTGAAGTAAAAACGGTCGCAAGTGAAGCCGGGCTGCTTTTTATAGGGGAAAAAACTCTTGAAGCTCTCTCAAATAATCCCGTATACCATGATACCTTTCAAAAAAAGTCAGAAACAAAGCATATATCCCTTGCCGACTGGGCGGATATTTTTGTAATTGCGCCGTTAAGCGCAAACACCGCTTCAAAAATAGCAAACGGCATTGCGGATAACCTTATTTGTTCTATAGCTTGCGCTTATCTGGGCAGAAATAAACCGTTTTTTATGGCGCCGGCGATGAACGATGGCATGTGGAAAAATCCTTTTGTTCAAGAAAATATTCAAAAATTAAAAAATAAAGGCGTAAAAATAATTGAACCTGTTGAGGGGGAACTTGCCTGCGGCACTGTAGGCATTGGTAAAATGAAAGAACCGGATAAGATTTTTGAAATAGTATCAAAGAGCGCTGTTAAAAAAAATTGCGGAAAAGTTCTTGTAACTGCGGGCGGCACAAGAGAATATATTGACCCGATCAGATTTATTACAAACGCATCATCGGGAAAAATGGGTATCGCTATAGCAGATTGTGCATATGATATGGGCTTTGAAACGGTTTTGATTTCAACCGTTGAAACAGAAAAACCCTATAAAGTTATATCCGTTTCAACGGCAGAAGAAATGAAAAAAGCGGCAATTGAAGAATTTCATAATTCAGATTATCTTTTTA
>JAJQDG010000163.1 GCA_021202305.1 Candidatus Gastranaerophilales bacterium | reverse complement strand
ATTTTATATTCAGATAATGCCATAAAGCGCAGTGCGGCACCGTATACAATCTCAAAAGGTGAATAAAATAATATTGTACAATTAAAAATTTTATTAAAACATTTTCCGCTTAGGATTTAAAAGTTAATTTATTTTTCTGTCATATAAAAGAGCTGCGTTGCCGACAACTATAATTGAAGCCAAATTATGCACAATGGCGCCTGTCAGTGGAACCAAAATGCCAAATGCGCTTAAAGTGAGAGATATAAAATTTATGCACATTGAAATTACGATATTCAATTTTATGGTTTTAATGGTTTCAATTGAAAGATGTCTTAAATAAGAAATTTTAGTTAAATTATCGCCTGTTATTATAATATCTGAACTTTCAATTGCAATATCCGAACCGAATGTTCCCATAGAAATTCCGACATCAGCCATTTTAAGCGCAGCTGCATCATTTACGCCGTCGCCTGTCATACAAACCAGTTTTTTTTCTTTTTGCAATTTCTCTATAAATTCCGCTTTTTCTCTGGGCAAAAGATTTGAATGAACAGTTTTAATGCCTGACTTTCCGGCAAAATAATCGGCGGTAAGACTGTTATCCCCCGTCAAAAGAACTGTTTGTACACAGGAAAGATTATCAAGCGCACTTATTGAAGTTTCCCTAATGGAATCACTCAAAGCAATTAAGCCTGCGGGTATTTTATCAACAGCTATAATAAGCGTAATTTTTCCATTCAGCCTTTTTTGATTTACGGATTTTTTTATTTCGCTTGAAAGTTCTATATCATTGTCGGATAAAAATTTTTCATTGCCAATAAAAATCCTTTTATTATCAAGCTTTGCATAAATTCCTTTGCCTGAAAACATCTTAAAATCTATAGTATTATTCAATTTAAAATCGCGCTTTTTTGCATGTTCAACAATAGCGCGCCCTATCGGGTGTTCAGATTTTAATTCCGATGATGCGGCAAGGTATAACAAATCATCCGCCGTTGTCATACCAAACGATTCTATATCTGTTACGGTCAATTCACCTTTTGTTAATGTACCTGTTTTATCAAATGCAAAAACATTGCATTTGCCCGTTGTTTCAAGTGCGGCACCCGTTTTAATAATTATACCGTTTTTAGCGGCATGCCCGATTCCTGCCATAATTGAAATAGGCGTGGCAAGCACAAGCGAGCAAGGGCAAAAAACAACTAAAACCGTTACGGCTCTTGAAATTTCTCCGGTTGCAAAATAAATTATTACAGCAAAAATAAGCGCAAGCGGAATTAATATTGAAGCCCACCTGTCAACAATTCTTTCCGTCGGCGCCTTCTTAGTTTCCGCTTCCTTAACCAAATTTACCAGTTTTTGTATTGAAGAATCCTTATATTCTTTTGTAACTTTAATATCAATAACGCCAAAACAGTTTGTAGTGCCTGAATACACTTCATCCCCTTCTGTTTTATCACAAGGGAAGGCTTCCCCCGTCATTACCGATTGATTAACAGAGGTTTCTCCTTGAACTATAATCCCGTCAGACGGAATATCTTCGCCGGATAAAACTCTTATTATATCTCCTGTCTGGACATTTTCGGCGGGGATTATTTCCTCATTTTCGCCCGTTATTTTTCTTGCGGTTTTCGGCATTAAATTTAAAAGCTTTGTAATGCCCTGCTTTGCTTTATCTATGGTTAAATCTTCCAGTATACCGCCAAGGGCCATAATAAACGCAACTTCCGCCGCAGCAAAAATTTCATCGGTTAAAATTGCCGCAGTCATTGCAATAGAAATAAGAAGCGACGCGGTCATTTTTTTCTTAAAAAATAAGGTCTTTAAACCCCAATAATAAATAGGAATACCCGAAATTATAATTGTAAATGCCGCAAAATCAACCGGCGGCTTTATTTTTAAAACCATAAACAACGCACTTGCAATAAGAAAAACCATGGAAAGAAGCGTCATTTTGAGTCCGCTTAAAAAAACGCAGAGTTTTTCGACCATTTAAGCCCCCATAAACTTTATTTACGTTTATTATATAATTAAAATTTGCATTTTAAAATCTTTTATTTTATATTTATTACATATGTAACAAAATTGCGGCTTTATTGGAAACATTTTTGATTTTCATGTTTTGTAATTTTGTAGATTGATTGTATTTGCAACACCATAAGGGGAACAATTTCTTTAGCCAATGCAAATTTCAGAAATTAAAACTTCAGATAAAACGGTGCAGCAGGGGGCTTATTCTTCTGCGCCTGCCGCTTTCAGGGGGGGAGGGGCTATAGCGCTTGAAGGTGTCAGCAAATTCTTCCAATTGTGCGATGACGTTCCGATGATTGGCGTTTCTGTTACGGATACGCTTGCAACCAATTTACCGAGAACCATGGTAGACCTTAAAAAAACAGGGGTTCCCGCCGCAAAAGAAACAGGAAGAAGGGAATTTTCGGGGCTTATTGTTAATTGTCTTATCCCGGGCGCCTTTGTATACGGTGCAGCAAAAGTCATGAACGATTCTTTTATGAAGGATTTTACTACAAGTTCAAATAAGCCTCTTAATTTAAGCGGCTCATGGGCAAACGGCGAAGCAATCAAAAATTTAACCGGCGTCTGGAAAGAATATTCAGGGCTTGAAGTTGACATAAAAGATTTAACCGGCGCACAAAAAGATAATGCGCTTGAAGCATTAAAATCAAAGCAATTCGGATGTAAAGGGTTTGTAAAAAGCGCCCTTTCTAAAGTTGAAGGTTTAAACGGCACTAATAAATGGGATAAGTTATCAGACCATAAAGAAATAATAGACGAGGTTGCAGACATACTGGAACCCGTTATGAAAAATGATAAACCGCGGGGGCTTATTGAAAAATTCAAATATTCAAGAGCAAAAAATAATGCCGTTAAACAAGCGTACAGCGCGCTTGTCAACGGTGAATACAGCGCAGGAAAAAATGCAAAAAAAATCGTGGAAAAAGGAGGCGGATTTAAAGCTTCTCACACGTTAAAATTTGACGGCAAAAATATAGGTTCCGATTTAAGGAATTTCCTGCGCGATACGGTTGATGTAGGCAGTGCGCTTTCTTCATCGGAAGCTGCAAGAATTAACCCCAATAGCTTTGCCAAAAAAGCAACAGGGCTTGTTAATGCAAAAAGTATAGGCGGTCTTGCGGTTGTAATTCCGCTTGCAATGAGCATGCAATTTATAAACAGGGCGATAACCCGTCATAAATACAAAAAATCGGGCGCGCCCATTTATAAAGATTTTGAAAACGAAGAAAGAGTTTTAACGGATAAAGAAAAGAAAACTCTAAAAGCAACAAAACCTTTTGCGGTAGGCTCAATTGTCGGTTTGGCAGCACTTTCAATGGGAAAAACCATTCCAAAAAGTCTTGGCGCTTTCGCCGAAATGCTTCAATTTAATACTAAATTTCCATCTCTCAACCAGTGCCGTGTTATTGCAACATCTACTTTTGCTTCAAGGATGATAGCCGCAGAAGATCCAAATGAACTGCGCGAAAGCACGGTAAGAGATTTAGCTTCATTTGCGGGGCTTTATTTCCTTGGCGATTATGCTGAAAAGCTTGCAGCTACGGGTATTCAGAAATTTTCCAAAAAAGGAAAATCAGGTGAATTGCAAATGTTCAATAAAACAAAAGACTCCGGTGAATATAAAAACAGCTGGCAAAAATTTGTCGGCTGGGTAAAAGATACAAATATTAAAACCTTTGATGAAATTCCAAAAGAATACAAAAACTACCGTTCTCTTGCAAAATTGGGCGGCTTAGGTTTTTCTCTTACATTTTTGGGAATTTTATTGCCGATGTATAATAAACATGTTACAAATAAAAAAGAAGAAAAAAGAAAAGCTCTTTTGGAGCAGCAGAAAAATAACAGCATAAATGCAGTAAATCGGCTAGATGAGTCTAAGCCCGCAAAAGAAAATGCGCAGGGTAATTCCATAAAAAATACATTCATAACCGCAAAATGGGCGGAATACAAGACAAATCCGGCATTTTCAAAAGTAGCATCTAAGTATATGTAAGTTTTTTGTAAAATGTTTTTTTAAAAAACAGCCGGCGTTAGTTATTTGAATATGCCTGTTTTTGCTTTTGCAGGGTTTTTACAAATTTTAAAGTATTTTTTTGAAATAATTTTCTTCAAATAAAGCCTTGCCCGTACAGCCTATACCATTTAGGTTTGAATCTGATGTTGAAGAACAATAAGTGTCTTCATCGATAAATTGAGTACCGGCTACACCCATTGGCGAAAATCTGCCCGTGTCTTCGTTTATTTCAAACGTAAAAAGATCATGCCCCCATTTATTCGGTTTGTTTGAAATTCCGTTTAAATCAACAGTAAGAAGAAAATTATGCCCGAGGGAGCATGATTCAATCATTACAAGAATTCCGCTCGTCATTATCAATTGTCCGTCATCAAAATAATTAGAATACGCATCAGATGCACCGTTATAGGTTTTATAGATATCCGAAAGCGCGCCGCTTTCGGTTGATTCATCTGATTTTATAGCGTTTGTAACGCATGATCTTCTGCCGCAATTTTCAAGCTGCAAAAAATATGTTTTAAATACTTTTTCAAAATCGCTATCGCCGCTGACACATGGATATTTAGTATGAGTAATGCGCACGCCCGTATCTTCCTCCATAGAAGTAACTGCTTCTTGCAAAACAGCGTATGCCTTTTTAAGACTTGACTTATACACAGCTGCTTTATAACTAAGCAAAGTCGAAGGCAGCGTTAAAACTGCTATAACACCAATTATTCCTAATACTAAAAGTGCCTCTGCCATGGTAAAAGCGCTCAGGCATAATTTATTTAT
>JAJQDG010000037.1 GCA_021202305.1 Candidatus Gastranaerophilales bacterium | reverse complement strand
GAATTAAGAGGAGCAAAAATTTATGAATAAGATGTTAAACGTAACCCGAGGGGGGGGGGGGTAAGCAATTTAGGGTTTTAGGAAAATTATTTAATTTACCCCATTTTTATTTAGATAATGCCAAAAAGTTTGGCTCAAAATTTTTCCCCGCATTCACTTTATCCCAAACCCCGCACACGCGCAGCGCAAAAACAGCCCTTATTCTTGCAAAAACCACATGCAAACCCCATGCAAAAGCTGCATTTACCCTTGCCGAAACACTCATCACCCTTGCCATAATAGGTGTCGTTGCTGCGATGACAATACCTTCTGTATTAGAACATCACCAAAAACAAGAAGCAGCAGCGGGCTTGAAAAAAATGTATTCAAGTTTAATGCAGGCAGCTTCATTGTATCAGGCAGAAAGCGGCTTTATTTTAACTGACATTGATACCCAGAGTATGGATATATTCGATTTTATGAAGGAATATTTTGAACCCTATTTAAATATAATGCGTCTTTGTGATAGCTTCTTTGAATGTTATAACGGTAAAACTGTCTACAATATGGATAATACTGTTGCAACTGAAAATTCTGTACCTTTCTGGGGCGCCGTTCTTTCTGACGGCAGTTTTTTAGGCGCAGGCAAAACAGACGGCGGCATTATCTTTTATTTTGATGTAAACGGTTCAAACGGCAACAACACCGTTTCGCGCGATATATTCAGTTTATACCTTGTAAATCAAAATACTCTCGGGTATTCTAATACAGATTGTGCAAAAATAACTAAGACCCTTAAAACCGGAATTTACCCCGGGGGCTATGCATCTTGTTATGTACCCCATGCAACTTATAGCAGGGATGAACTTTTAGGAACATCCATTCATAGGGCGTGCAATAAAAACGCGCTATTGACAACTGCGGGCGTTAGTACCAGCGTGTTATCCAGTAATGCTTGCGCTGCGGTTATTATGAAAGATGATTGGCAGATAAAATCGGATTATCCGTGGTAAATCAAGGCTCACTAAAAAATTAATTTTTAGCTTCTTTGCGCAGCATTACCGCCGGCTTGCACATGCTCATTTTCTTTATGCACAGGCGTAAATAGGTACTGCCTGCAGCGCAAGCCGGCTTGCATTATTTTGATTTTTAAAGCCCGCTTTGGATTATCTGATAACTGCTGATTCAAAATAAAAATCCCGCCACCTGACGGGATTTACCTGCCCTGGGCCGGACTTGAACCGGCACGAGGGTATTAGCCTCATTGGATTTTAAGTCCAACGTGTCTACCGATTTCACCACCAGGGCATACACGGTTTAGCCGACAGACAAAACCCGTTTATTTTTGTGATTCTATGAAATCGTTAAGTTCCTTGACCATTATTTCAGGGTCTATGCCATGTACTTTAGCACCTGCTTCAAGATTTTCAAATCTTGCAGCGGCGCAGCCTATGCACCCCAAACCAAATTTTTGAAAAACTTCAATGGTTTCAGGATGTTCTTGAACAACATCAATGATACTCATTTCTTTTGTAATTTTGCTCATTTTTTTGCCTTTTTGTATCTCGTTATTAAAATTATACTATGAAAAAAATAAAATCAAAGAAAAGTTTTGAACCTGTCGGAGTTGCCGGTATTAATAAGTTTTTCAGACAGCAAATGATAACATTTGAGCCTATCGAAGAAACTTTTATTGATCGGATTCAAAATTTTTGTCAACTAATTTTGCAAAATCTGAAGGCTTTATATCCTTAATGAAATTGCGAAATTCAGCCGCTTCTTCCTCATCGCGCTCAGAATCCGTTGAAATTGCGCCGTCTGCAAGAACTCCGGCTGATACAAAAATTGAAACTCCCGCGCGGATTGCAATTGCAATGGCATCTGAAGGTCTTGCGTCAATTTCAATTTCCTTTCCTTCTTTATCTGTTAAAAAAATCGAAGAAAAATACGTTTGTTCATCTACATCATTTATTTCAATCCTGTCTATATAAAAACCCGTTTTTTTTGCAAAATCTATAAATAAATCATGCGTCAGGGGTCTTGTTGAGGGGATATTTTCTATTTTTCTTATAATCGAACTTGCTTCCGCAGAGCCTATCCAAATCGGCAGCGCTTTTCTGTTATCAAAATCATTTAATACGATAATGGGAGAACCTGTCCTTGTATCAAGTGCTATTCCCATAACCTTCATTTCTATCATATTGACCTGCTCCTTCATACAAGCTATTATACAACAAAAACCCCGCCTTTTAAAGCGGGGTTTTTTATATTTTTATTTTCTATTTTTTGAATATTTTGGCTATAGTGGTACCTATTCCGGTAACTGCTTTGGCGCCGGTTTTTGCAACTCCTGCAGCCACTTTTACCGCACCTTTTGCAACCGTTGTGCCTGCCGCTGCAATACCGCCTGCAACAGCGCCTGTGCCTGCATCTGTTAATACTTCCGAGTTAAATCCGTCATTTTCATCATTATTGTCAGAAGCCCTGTCTGCAACACCTACTGCGGTTTTTGCCGCTGCACCGCCGACCACGCCTGCCACTATCGTTCCGACAAGCCCCAGAGGTGAAAGTGCTGCAGCTGCGCCGACTGCTACCGCAGCGCCTGTTTTAATTGTGTTGGTTGCTTTTTCCTGCCTTGATGAATAATCTTCAATAACTGCTGCTGCTTCATCATATGTAATTTCGCCTGCTTCAAACTGTTCAATTGCATATTCGCAGTCATCTGAAGTTACCCCGACATCTGCCCCGAAGAAATCTTCTATGGATGATTTAAAACTGTTCCAGGTTCTGCCTATAAAACCTTGATCATCCTGAACTTCTTGCAGCATTGTTTCCAATTCTTCAACCTGAGTTAAAGTTGTAGAATCTGATATTGCACCGCCGCTTTCAAGGGCGCTTATTGCTTCTTCTCTTGTAAGCCCGTATGAGGACATCATTAATTGTATTCTTTCTTCATCCTCATCTGAATATATTCCAAGGCTTGCCTGTGTTTCATCGCTTACGTAATAACCGTTTGCAAGCGTGGTTTCAAGAGCTTCCGCCAAATTGTCGTATATTCCGGCATCAACCATTTCTTGAAGTTGATCTGCCGTAATTTCTATAACGTTTCCGTCTTCATCTGTTACATAATCCGAGTCCGAGCTTGATGAAGAAGTGCTTGTTGTGCTTGATGTGCTTGATGTGCCTGATGTGCCTGATGAACTTGATGAACTTGATGAGCCTACAACGTATCCTGAACCGAAGGTATACGATTGAAGCCCTGAAGAAGAATCATCGTCGTCATCGTCCGTATCAGAAGAGCTTGAAGAAGTTGAGTTTACAGTTGTACCTGTTGAAGAAAAATCAAAAGTAGTTCCTGTTGTCTGGTCATACCAGCTTCCGGTAAACAAACTTTCATTGCCCAATTTTTGCAGTGTTACATAGCCTGTATCTGTGTCTTGAAGTGCGTAATAGCCTGATTGGTTATAAACAGATGTGGCAGCTGTGCCTACACCGGTTACACTCGCATTTCCGGCCTGAATTCCCGCCAGTGTTCCTTGAAATTGGGCTATTTCTGTTGCGTTTGTTGTGTCAAAATATACCGTACTCATCTTTTTTGCTCTCTTTCCTCGTTTAGAAATTCTTTTTAGCCGAATAATGATGCTATTTCAGAAGCGCTCATCCCGCTTGATAAACTTGAAGAATCAACACTTGTTGCATCTGAATCACTGAAATCAAAAGTTGTGTCAAGTGATTGACTGTACCATTCATTTGTAAATAAACTTTCGTTACCCAATTTTTGAAGCGATATTTCGCCTGTATCCGTGTCTTGAAGTGCGTAATAGCCTGATTGGTTATAAACTTCTGTTGCGGCAGTGCCTACGCCTGTTATACTTGCTTGACCTGCCATTGTTCCTGCAAGTGCGCCTTGAAAACTTGCAACTTTGGTTGCATCTGTCGGGTTAAACATTACATAGCTCATTTTTTGTATTCCTCGTCTAATTTATCCTCGTACAATAATAAAAAAAAACTGTTCTCAAAAATTGCCTAAAAATAAAGATTTTTTATATAGCCCGTATATATCAAGGCTTTCAGGATGTTACAAAACTTAATAATATTTCATGTTACAATTTCAAAATGCTGATAGGACCTTTCTTAGAGAAAAATTTTATAGCAGCATCAAGTGATTATTTAACGTCGGATGTTGTTTTGCTGGGGCTGCCTTATGATTGCACATGTACAAATCGTGCAGGTGCAAGATTTGCACCCTTGCAAATAAGGGTTGAAAGTGTCGGAATTGAAACTTATTCGCCTTATTTTGATTTTGATATTGCGGATTTATCTTTTTTTGATGCGGGGGATTTGGAATTTCCATTTGGCAATGCAGCTAAAATGCTTGATATAGTCGAAGAAAATACGAAATGTATTTATGATGACGGTAAAAAAATTTTAGGTATAGGCGGCGAACACCTTGTAACTCTGGGCGAGATCAGGGCGCTGGCGAAAAAATATAAAAACCTCGCAGTTATTCAATTTGACGCTCATACCGATTTGCGCTCCGCTTATCTTGGCGAAAAATTAACTCATTCGGGCGTAATGTTTCAAATTGCCGAAATAATAGGTTATGAAAATATTGCTCAAATTGGAATTCGTTCCGGAGAAAAAGCGGAATTTCAGATTATGCGGGAGAAAAATACTCAAAAATTTTCATTTGATGAATTAAGTGTAAAACCGGCACCGAGGCATTTTGCAAGTTCCAGTTTTTTATCATCTACATCTACCGCAATAACGTTTGCTCCGCGTAATGAAGCTCGTATAACCGCACCCAAACCAATCATTCCGCAACCCATCACCATCACCGTATCCATATCGGTGACGTTGGCACGGTCCACAGCGTGAAATCCAACACTCAATGG
>JAJQDG010000211.1 GCA_021202305.1 Candidatus Gastranaerophilales bacterium | reverse complement strand
CAATATAATAAGAAAACATATACAAAAGGAAACGAAAAATAAAAACAAAAATGTCAAACAGATAAATATTTTCATGGACTAATTCTAATAAAAATTTTAAACGCGGTCAATCTATGAAATTAAACGTTGAAAATTAAATTTTAACTTTGCCCGATACGGATGTTTTTCGTAAATTCCGATTAAAATTAATACAGATAAAATTCCGGCTTCAATCAATTGAAGCCGGAAACTATATTATATAATCTGTCTGTTTGAATAATTTACGCTGCGACTTGAGCCTGTTTTTGAGCTTCTTTTGCTGCTTTTTCAGCTGCCTTTCTTTCCTTTCTTGAAAGTTTCTTTGTTCCTTCTGCAACATCAACTGTTTGTGCGGTGCCGACAGGTGCAGACTGAGTACTTCCGATATTTGCCAATACTTCATTTGCTGCCTGCTGAATTAAGGGTTCACTGTCCTGAGCTGCAGCGGTCATAATCGGTTCCAATGTTTCTTTATCTTCCGGCCTTGCAGCATACGCAAGAGCTTGAATTGCACCTAATTTAACCTCTTTATCGCTTTCGTTTCTGGCAGCGTTTTCAATTTCATTAAAGCCGATTAAATCATTTATCTTTATTTGCGGAAGTTTGTTTGCCTCATCTTGAGTTTCATTGTATCTGTCAATTTCATCTCTTTGATTTTTTTGCAGCATTGCAAGTGTAAACATTGAAATCACTCTGTTTTTGTCAGCTGCTGTTTTGGGAGCCAATTCTTTTGTCAGTGCTTCTTCTTCGGGTGTTAATTGTGCGCCCGAAGCAGCTTTATTAATTGCGGCAATTTGAGCATCTGAGGGACCCTGCAAATTTGAAGTGTCTTGCTTAATAATATCTGCAAGACCGGTCATAACGGGTTCGGAAAGAACTGCATTTTGCATTGAAGGATCGCCCTGGCTCAAATTTGCAATTGCTGTTATTGCTTCTTCCTGAGCTTTATTATCTGTGCTTTGAAGCCCTGCTATCAAAGAATTTACATCAACACCGGTTTGATTTTCCTGCTGCGGTTCAACTACATCTATATTCGGAGCTGCTTGCTCTTGAGCCGTTTGCTGTACATCGGACTCCTGCGGCTGAACTTGCTGCTCTTGTAATTGTGTTGTTTGAGTTTGCGGTTGTGTCAGCACTGGTGCAGGCATCGGCTGTTGAGGCACGGGCTGTGTTTGAACAGCTTGCTGCTGGGGAATGTATTGCTGCTGAGGATATTGCGGGCATTGCTGATATTGCGGAATTTGCTGCGGTATGTACTGTTGATATTGATTTACATACGGCTGTGCGTATACAGACTGTGCAGGATATGAATATATCGGGTTTTGAACCTCTGCGGGCTGTCCTGCGTACGCTTTAGGTTCAAAAATTTGAATATTTACTGCGCTTGCACTGGGTGTTGCCTGTGTTGTATAGGGCTGTGTGCATGTTGTCTGCATCATAGTTATATATCTCCTTTTTGTTAGATTTTATTTATGTACTTAATAAATACCGTGAATGTCTGTAATTGCTATTGTTTTGCTGTTTTTTTGAATTTTTTTATTTTTTTCAAGTTATTATTGAACTATAAACCTTTACATTTTTTTACATTATTCAATTTGATCTTTTTTCCTAAACAAGCTTGTGCCGTTTCTGATGAAATCCCATGCCAGAGAAACACCCATTCCAACTATGCTTGCCGTTTTGATTGTTTTGTTTTTGCTAAGAAGCGTTAATGCGGAAAAACCAAGTGTCGGAATATTGCCCTTCAATCCTTTTGATACCCCTTTTGCAAAGCCTGTAACAGCACCGCCTGCCTTATATAAACCATACGTAAAATCATGCTCTCTTGTAAATTCTTTCATAGCATTATATTTTTCGCTTGATTTATTTAGTTTAGAATCGGCGGTATAATCGCGTATATCTTTGACTGCGCCTGCTGTTTTAGCAGACTTTGATGCTGTTCTTGCACCCATTTGCCCTGCTTCAAGCCCGATTGAAATTATGGAAGCAATTGCTGCTGTATTTGCTACTACATTGAATACTTTCATTTACACAGCCTCCAAATTGCCTGTTAAAGCCGCATTTTGATTTTGCATGCCGCCATTTTGTAAAATTCCTGAATCATCAGAAGGTACTTTGCTTATGCCCTGTTCGTTTGAAATAATTTGAGGGTTTTGCACAAGATTCTGTTCGGGCTTTTGTTCCAAAGACATTTCTGCCTGATTGTTTAATGATGTATCTGCCGCCTGTTCATTTAATTGTGCATTTGCCTGCGCTACGGATGCGTTTGCCTGACTTCCGCTCATTTTCAAAAGAACTTTTGATGCAAGGCTTGCATCTTCCCCGTAATTTGAATCGGAAGATTGCATTTGTGTTAATATTTGCGCGGTTTCATTATTTCCGGCTGCATATCCTGTATCAAGCGCCGTTAACCCTATAAATTTTACTGTATCGGCGGGGTCTTGCAAAGTTTTATTTAAAAGCGCGGTTAATGCAGCATCGTCTTTTCTTGTTTCATCTTCCTTAAAACGCTCTAAAAGTTCTTTTGCGCCCATTAACCTTACTTTTTTATCTTGTGAATTCAAATAATTTTCTAAAGTTTTAATATAATCATCTGTCAGGGCAACTTTTTGCTTATCTTCTTTTTTATCTTCCGCTGTTTTATTATTATTTTCGCCCTGTCCCTGTGCGGCAACACCGCTTGTATTTTCGTTCATATTCAAGGCTTGACCGGCAGAAGAATCAATCTGCTCTGTTTGATTGTTTGTAGGAGCAGGATATTGCGGCGTTTGATATACAGGTGCCTGATATGTCATATTGTTATAATTATAGGGATAACAAGCACAAGGCGTATTTTGATAAAACCCCGTAGCAGGAGCTGCCGTCGGGTTGTAAATTTGTATGTTCACTGCCCCAACACCTGAAGATGGGGTCTGTTGAACATACGGATATTGTGTGCATAAAGGCACTGTATTCATTTGATTTTGCATGCGTGTACCTTGTCCTACAATTAAATAAACTTCCAAAGAAAAAAATAAATGCCAATTTTTTTACATATTGTAACAAATTATTAACGCAATTTGAGCCTGCGGAAAAATTTTTAATTTTTTCCGTAAATTTAATTCTTTGTTATGATATTATATATTTGAAAGACGAAATAAGGATATTTTAAATGGATACCACCCTTTTAAGAGAAAAATATGAAGCAGTTATAGGTTTAGAGGTGCATGCACAACTTAAAACCAAATCTAAGATTTTTGCGCCCGACGGTGCGGAATTCGGGCATGAACCTAACACGGAAACTTCCCCCATTACTCTTGGAATGCCGGGAGTGCTTCCGGTTTTGAATAAAGGTGTTGTGGATATGGCAATTTTGGTTGGTCTGGCGTTGAATTCAAAAATTGCAAAACGGTGTAAATTTGACAGAAAGCAATATTTTTATCCCGACCTTCCAAAAGGATATCAAATTTCGCAGTATGATGAACCTGTATGTGTTGGCGGCGAGATTAAAATTTCAAATAAAACGATAAAAATCACGCGCGCTCATCTGGAAGAAGATGCAGGCAAGCTTGTTCATGCCGGTTCTGCCGGAATTTACGGCTCTGCGTATTCACTTGTGGATTTAAACCGTGCAGGTACACCCTTATTAGAAATTGTATCCGAGCCTGATATGCGCAGCTCGGATGAAGCACGCGAATATATGGAGCAGTTAAGGAACAATCTGCGGTATATAGGTGTGTGCGACGGCAATTTGGAAGAAGGTTCCATGCGCTGCGATGCAAATATTTCAATACGCCCGAAGGGTCAAAAAGAATTTGGCGTGCGGGCAGAAATAAAAAATGTAAACAGCTTTAAAGCTTTGCAGCGCGCTATTGAATTTGAAATAGACAGGCAAATAGAGCTTGTTGAAAACGGAGAAGAAGTTATTCAGGAAACCCGCCTCTGGGATGATAACAAGGGAATTACAAGTTCAATGCGCGGCAAAGAAGATGCACATGATTACAGATATTTTCCCGAGCCGGATTTAATGCCTTTAGAAATTGACGATGAGTGGATTGAACGCGTGAAGAAGAACATGCCGGAGCTTCCCGAAGCCAAAATTAAAAGGTATACAGGGCTTGGCTTGAGCGAATATGACGCTTCGGTCATAGTGAACCAGATGGATTTGGCTCTTTTCTTTGATGAAGTTATTAAGGGAAGCGTAAATCCAAAAACTGCTTCTAATTTTTTAACGGGCGAAATTGCCGCATATTTAAAAGAAGAAAAACTTGCTATAGGTGAAACAAAGCTTACCGTAGAAAATTTTCAAAAACTGCTTTTGCTTCTTGAAAAAGGTACAATCTCTAATAATATCGCAAAATCTCTCGTTGTTGAAATTTTAAAAACAGGGGATGATGCAGATACTCTGGTTGAAAAGAGGGGTTTAAGCGTTTTATCTGACGAAGGTGAAATATTAGCGATAGTACAAAAAGTTTTAAGCGAAAATTCCTCTCAGGTAGAAGCATATAAAAACGGAAAAGACAGACTGTTCGGCTTTTTTGTGGGACAAATAATGAAAGAAACAAAAGGCAGAGCAAACCCTAAGCTTCTTAACGAGATATTAAAAAAAGAGTTGGAAAAATAATTTGTTTTTGTTAATATTACTTTGTCAAAACGGTTGTTTTGCAGGGCGCCGCCCAGCCTTTTGCAGGGTTATAAAATTTAATAGTATGCTGCCTGTATTATCGTAAAAACAAAAATTGAAAACTTAATATTTGATTGTGCCGATGTGATGCCCGTTCATATTTTGCGATTGAGCAAAATTGAACAGATACGATAATAAAACCAATTTCATCACATCGTGCAGGGTAAATTGAAAACTTAATATTTGATTGTGCCGATGTGATGCCCGTTCATATTTTGCG
>JAJQDG010000114.1 GCA_021202305.1 Candidatus Gastranaerophilales bacterium | reverse complement strand
GTCTTTTGATGTGAACATTTTATTTTTAAAAACCATAAAATAAGATTGAATATGTTCTTTTATTTTTGCAGTCGGCGCATGGCTTGTAATTCCCCAAAAATCTGCGGGCTTAACTTTTGAAAAAACATCCTTAAAGGGAAATAAAGGTCCAAACGTACTTGAATTTGTTAAAATTAATTCATCATATTCCTTTAATTTTTCAATACCAACGGAAAAAATCCCCTCGCGCCAGCCCCAAAAATCATATCCTTTATTTTCTCTTTGAATAATCCTGCCTTTAAAATTTTTAAATTTTTCAAGCTCTTCTATTTTAATTTGCCCGTTTAAAATCACAACAATATCCTGCGCAATTTCTTGCAGGGCATTAAGAAAATAAAGCGCATAGCCGCCTATTACACCTGTTTTATCATGATAAACATATATAGCAAGTCGTTTCATATAAGTTATATTAACATATAAAACTTTTTATAGTATCATTAAATCGGGAGTATTTTATGAAACTGGTTGTAACCGGAGGCGCCGGATTTATAGGAAGCTGTTTTATACGCCACATGCTGAAAAACCATGAAGATATTCAAATTGTAAATTTGGATAAATTAACATACGCGGGCAGCCTTAAAAATTTAGATGATGTTAAAAATGACCCCCGTTATTCTTTTGTAAAAGGCGATATTTGCGATAAAAATATTGTCAGGAAAGTTATAAAAGGCGCTTTTGCAGTGGTTAATTTTGCAGCCGAAACCCATGTGGATAAATCCATTGTTAATCCTTCCGTTTTTATCGAAACAAATATAAACGGCACCTGCAATTTGCTTCAATCGGCCCTTGATGAAGGAGTAGAAAAGTATTTACAGGTTTCAACAGATGAAGTATACGGCACTTTAGGAAAAACGGGCTATTTTTATGAAACTACGCCTCTTGCTCCAAACAGTCCTTATTCTGCAAGCAAAGCAAGTGCGGATATGATGTGCCTTTCTTATTATAAAACATACGGGCTTAATGTTCTTATTACTCGCTGCTGCAACAATTTCGGCCCTTATCAATATCCGGAAAAACTTATTCCGTTTTTCATTCTGAAACTTTTAAAAGGCGAGAAAGTTCCGGTATACGGCAGCGGGCTTAATGTCAGAGATTGGCTTTATGTATATGATCATTGCAGGGCAATTGAACTTGTTCTTTTAAACGGGCGTTTTGGCGAAGTGTATAATATTGGCGCAAACAACGAAAAAACAAATCTTGAAATAACAAAAATAATTTTAGATGCTCTTAAAAAAGACGAAAGCTCCATAGAATTTGTTAAAGACCGCAAGGGGCATGATTTCCGCTATGCCATTTCAGCGGATAAAATTACAAAAGAATTGGGCTGGAAGCCTTCTTTAAGCTTTGAAGAAGGAATAAAAGAAACCATTAATTGGTATATTGAAAGGAATGCTCTATGAAAGGAATAGTTCTGGCAGGGGGTAACGGCACAAGGCTGTATCCAAGCACAATTGTTACCTCAAAACAGCTTTTGCCGGTTTTTGATAAACCCATGATATATTATCCGCTTTCCGTGCTTATGCTTGCAAATATCCGTGATATTTTAATAATTACAACGCCCGATAATGCCGGCAATTTTAAAAAACTGCTTGGAAACGGCGGCAGGTTTGGCATTAATTTAAGCTATGCCGTGCAAGAAAAGCCAAATGGTCTTGCTGAAGCTTTTATTGTAGGGGAAAAATTCATAAAAAACGAAACCGTTTCGCTTATTTTAGGTGACAACATATTTTTCGGGTCAAAATTTTCAAATATTCTGAAAAACTCGGTTGAATATATTGAAAATAAAGGCGGAGGCTACATTTTTACTCATGCCGTTAAAGAGCCGCAAAGGTTTGGCATTGCGGAAATTGATAAAAATCAAAATGTTATATCAATTGAAGAAAAACCGGAAAAACCAAAGTCAAATTATGCAGTAACCGGACTTTATATGTACGATAACAATGTAGTCGAATATGCTAAATCGCTAAAACCTTCATCGCGCAATGAACTTGAAATAACAGACATTAATAATATTTATCTTAAAAAAGGTAATTTAAAAACAGAAATACTGGGGCGCGGATTTGCCTGGCTTGACACAGGAACCCATGAATCGCTTTTCAGTGCAGGACAATATGTGCAGACAATTGAAGAAAATCAGGGAATAAAAATTGCCTGTCTTGAAGAAGTGGGCTACAGAATGGGCTTTTTGTCGCGTGATGATATTTTAAAACAGGAACTAACATCAAGTGATAACGAGTATTACACCTACGTGAAAAATCTTGTGCGGTAGTTATTGGCACAAAAAAAGTACATATAAGGTTTTGCCCCGCAAGGTTTTAAATTGTGCAGCCGGTGAACAATTTAACCGCAGCCGGCATGATTTTTTGTTTGAAAACAGCTCGTAAAAAAGTTACATTTTAACTGGAATGAATACAGACGATTTTAGGGAGAAATATCCGAGCGGTTTAAGGTGCAGACCCTAAACATCTGCGTGGGGCGTTAACTCCACTATGGGTTTAAATCCCGCCTCCTCCTTCATTTTAAAAGAGCCTGATGTAAATGGACATATGAAATGATTTTTTTTAGATAGATAAAGTGATTATTTCGGGCAAAATCCATTTAAAGTTTCGTGGTAATGTTTACATTTTTCTCAAATTTCGACTGTTGTTTTTTCTCAAATTCGCTGTCGATTTACATAATTATTTACAATCCAGTTCACTTTTATTCCAGTTTGTCGGGTTGCTATTATCATAAGTTTTACCTAAAATTATATCTTCATAATGTTTTACTTTATGTTCTGCATAATCAAGGACTTTTTTGGCATTAAGATATTTCTCTTTTGCAAGATTTCTATATTTAACAATCATTTCATATCGTTCTTGAAGTGTTGATTTGCCTTGCAGACAAAGTTCTTCATAGCGTTTTAAATCTTTAATGCTCATTCCGCAGCCTTTTAAACAAATGCACCCCTCAAGCCAGTTTAAGGATTCTCTATCAAAAAGCCTGTTATTGTTTTTATCTCTTTTAAGCGGCGGAATAAGCCCCATATCAGTATAATATCGAATTGTGTGCTTTGATATATTATACATTTTTGCAACTTCTTGAACGGTATATAATTTTTCTTCTTCTATAATTTTCATATTTTCCTCTTGACTTCGTGTAACTCGAATAGTTTATAGTGATAATATAGCATAAAAAAAGGAGCTTTATATGCAATATATAAAATTAAACAATGAAATTGAAATGCCCGAGATTGGTTTTGGTACATTTTTAATTACAGATAAAAAAGAATGTGAAAAATCGGTAATTAATGCCATTCAAACGGGTTACCGATTAATTGATACAGCTCAAGCATACGGAAATGAAGATGCTGTTGGATCGGGTATAAAAAATTCAGATGTAAAAAGAGAAGATATATTTCTAACAACAAAAGTATGGTTTAAATCTTTTGAAACTGATGATTGCAAAAGAAGCCTTGAAGAATCCTTAAAAAACTTCAAACCGATTATCTTGATATGGTACTTCTTCACTGGCCGTTTGGAAATACATATTCAGCATATAGAGTACTTGAGGATTTTTATAAACAAGGAATAATTAAATCAATCGGGGTTTCTAATTATATGCCAAGCCAACTTGTTGATTTAATCAACTTTAATGAAATAACTCCTGCCGTTAATCAAATTGAGGTAAATTTACTTTGTCAGCAAAAAGAACTTACTGCAATAAACAAAAAATATAATGTGATTTCTCAAGCCTATGCCCCTTTTGGACAAAGTAAAGCAAACCACATGTTTGAATTTAAAGAAATTGTTGAAATTGCTAAAAAATATAGTAAATCACCAAGACAGATTGCCTTAAGATTTCTACTTCAAAACGGTATTGCCGTTATTCCAAAATCAGTACATATTGAGAGAATGCAAGAAAATATAAATGTATTTGATTTTGAATTAACGCAGGATGAAATGAAAGAATTAAATAAACTTGATACAGGTAAAAATCTTATCGGGTGTTCTCAAGATGTAATTGTGGCGCAGCAAGCTATGATGTGGTGATGAATTTAAGGAGCTAGATTTATGGAAATTTCTTTTGAAAATAAAATAGCATTAGTAACAGGAGCCGCAGGCGGTATAGGATTTATAACAGCAAAAATGTTTGCACAATCCGGTGCAAAGGTTGTGTTAGCCGATATTAACGAAGAATTACTGACTAAATCAACATACGAATTAAAAAAACAAGGTTTTAGCGTTACTTGTTTTAAATGTAATGTTGCAAAAGAAGATGACGTAATTTCTTTGATTAATAGAGTTGTTGAAACATACGGCAGACTTGATATTGCGTACAATAATGTTGGAATACACGCAAAAGTAAAAGACAAAATGGCGAATACCGAAAGAAGCGATTTTGACGACGTTATTGCCGTAAATCTTGGCGGTGTTTGGAATTGTATGAAATACGAAATCCTTGAAATGCAAAAACAAGGCGGAGGAAGAATTGTAAACTGTTCCTCTCAATCAGGGCTTGTTGGCATTGCGGGAGTTTCAGCTTATACCGCCTCTAAACATGCTATTTTGGGGCTTACAAAAGCTGCAGCACTAGAATATGCAAGAGATAATATCAGAATTAATGCAATTTGCCCCGGAACTTCAGAAACTCCAATGGTAGAGGCTGCAATCAAAATGGCGCCGGAGCATATGGCAAAAGTTATTGATGATATTCCGCTGGGCAGAATGGGGAAAGCAGAAGAAATCGCAAGTGCCGTTCTCTGGTTATGTTCTGATTATGCAGGCTTTGCAATAGGTCAAACCTTTGCTATTGACGGCGGTTATACAACAATTTAAGAAGGGATACCATGATTAAATTTTTAAAAATATTTTTTGTTACACTTGTTATGA
>JAJQDG010000139.1 GCA_021202305.1 Candidatus Gastranaerophilales bacterium | reverse complement strand
ATTTAAATCCCTGTATTGATGTTTGCCTACTTTAAACGGGCTATTATTCAGGTGTGGTCAGTTGATTACATTAGACCAAAAAGACGAAACGGAGGATATATAAATGAGAAGGCTTGATTTTCAAAGAAAAACAAGGGTAATTGTGGTTGATGACAACTACGACCATGCATCCGGCATTAGAGAATTGATTAATCTTGAAAACGATTATGAAGTAATTGCAAATGCAGGAAATGCGACTGTTGCAATTTCTTTAATTAAAAAATACCAGCCCGATTTGGTATTAATGGATATGAACATGCCGGATGTTGACGGCATAACGGCGATTATGAAAATCGGCGAATTAAATTTGGACACAAAAATCATAGTTCTTACCGCATACGATGACCCCGATTTAATTTTCAGAGCTATGAAACTCGGCGCAAAAGGATATATTTTAAAAACAATGGCTTCGCATCAATTAATTCATGCCTTAGATGAAGTTGCAGCCGGAAAAATTTATTTACCCAACGTGCTTTGCACAAGGTTTTTTGAATATTTTCAAAATTACGAAAAAAATCAGCAAAATAAAATTCTTGATGATGAAAGCAACCTGTTAAATGAGCTTACCAACAGAGAAGAAGAAGTTTTAATGCTTTTAACGCAGGGTGTCGGCTATAAAGGCGTAGCACAGAAACTTTTCATTTCGGAAACCACGGTTAAGACCCATGTAAACAATATTTTTCAAAAATTACAGGTTAATGACCGCACGCAGGCGGTTTTATATGCCATTAACAAAGGCTTTTTGAACAGACAAAAAATGAAAATTGCGGTTTAGTTATATGTACAAAAAAAGAAAAAGCCTGAAATCTTTTTTAAGCCTTAATTTTTACAATGACGAATTGTTTTCAAGAAATTCCATGAATACAATAATAAGGGCGCTCCTTGAACCGGTTGCAAATCAAAATGCCTCAAGCATAATGTTTGTGCGCTTTAAAAATAAAGAAGGCTTAGAAGGACTTATTAAACGTCTTGAATATTGCACAAACGTTGAGATGATAGATACTAATTCAAGCGGCGTACTTATCAAAGATGACTATGTTGAACTTGAATTTATTATCTTTACGTCTGCAAGGTACAATTTTGCGCTTTTATGGGATTATTCGGAAGATAAAAACAAAAATTATACAAAAGGGTTTTTCCTTGCAAATTCAAGAAATGTAAATGATGTGTATGAAGTTTTGCAAGCAAATATGAATACTGATTACAGGTCAAGATTTTATCTTCATAAGCCCGAACGCCGTGAAAACGAACTTTTAAATGAAGCACTTTTTAATGTTTTTAAAAAACTCAATAACAGTATCGAGGAAAATTTATACAAAAACACGGATGATTTTGTGGTAGATTTATCGGACGATGATAACATTGAAGAAAAAATCCGCGAACAAACCCATGAAATAAAAAATCAGCTTTCTGTTTTAGATGTATACTGCACCCTTCTTGAAAAACAAACAGGCAAAAATAAAAATATTGAAATGATAAAAAAAGCCTCCTCTATGATTTCCATCAGCCTTGGCGAACTTAAAAATTATGATGAAAGTATACATGAAATAATATTGCAGGATGTAATTGAAGAATCGGTTTCTATTATGGACGCCGTTCTTTTGCAGCATAAAAATAAAATTGTATTTTTAAATACATATAATTTTGATATTAAAATATACGCTAATGAAAACAAAATGCTTTCTGTTTTAAATAATCTGTTAAAAAATGCGGATGAAGCTGCAAATAATGATGAAATAACGGTGGAACTTAATGTAGACAAGCACTATGTATATATAGATATTACAAACCACGGTAAACCGATTGAAGAACATATACGTAAAAGAATTTTCGATAAAGGTTTTACCACAAAATCAAAAGGAAGCGGAATAGGGCTGTATTCCGTAAAAAACATTCTTTCTAAATATAGTGCAAAAATAGAGCTTTTAAAAAGTACGCCAAACGGTACAACGTTCAGGATAAGTTTTCCTCTGGGGTAGTTTTGGCGCCGAGTTCATAAGTTAAAACGTCAACAACAGGCGCTTTCATCATTTTAGATATAGCTTTCTGCGCTGTATTTCTAACATTTTCATCAGGTGACATCTGGGCAGTCATCCTTAAAATATCTATTGTGCCGTTTACTATTCTTAAAAAATCGCCTTCATGAAGTATCAGCTCATTACTTATTAAATCATTCATAATCAAATGCCAGCCCTGCAAAGATTCATCCCTGTCTTTCGGCGTATTTGCAAACTGCACGACATAGGGCGTTAAAGTTGTACTCATTTGAACAGGCATTTCTTTAATGCCGGCTTCAATTTCCGCATTATCAACTTTTTTTACCAGATTGGTAATTTTTGACCAATTATTATTCAAATAAGATAAATCGCCATCAAAATTTAGTGAAGGGTTTTCATCCTTTGTATCTGCAAAAGGTGCCAGAACCGCAATTAATCCGTCTTCGTCCAAATTTTGCAAATAATCGGGATTATACAAAAGTTCGGTTAAAATAATTTCGTTTATTCCATACACGCTTTTTGCGGCTTCGCCTTTTTGTGTTCTTACATATTCACCGTTTTCTTGCTTTTCTATATATCCGAACTGTTCTAAAATTTTAAATTTACTCTCAATGAGCATGTCGCATTTATCTGTTATACTGCCCTGTTGATAACATCCCAAGCCCCTTAACAGTGCTTCTTCCTTATTATTTAATATTCTGTCGGATAACACGGAAGCATACGAAGGGGATTCTTTGCTTTTTATTGAAGTATCTTTTGAGCTTGAAAGTGCGCGCGCAAGGTCATAATCTTCTTTCGATTGAGCAAGAATTATGACATTTCCAAGTTCATCTTTCCCCCGTCTTCCCGCGCGTCCTGCGCCTTGTTTATATGTTGAAGTTGAAATATCCGTAAATTTGCCGCCGTCTTCATCCGAATATTTATCAAGCTGTGTAAAAACAGTTGTTCTAAACGGCATATTAATTCCCGCAATGAGTGTTTCAGTTGCAAAGCATGTTTTAATAAGCCCCTGTCTTGCAAGATTTTCAACAAGGCTCTTATAAGCAGGCAATTTGCCCGCATGGTGAACGGCATACCCTTTCATCAAGCCGACAATTTGTTTATCATCAAAATCCGAACCTAAATATATTCCGTTTTCTTGAGCTTTAGCAATTTCGTTATAAACTTGTTTTGACTCTTTGGGCGTTAAAAGCGATTTACCGTATTTTGCAGCGTAATCAAATTCGCTGTCGCATTTTTTCTTTGAAAATATATATATAAGCGCAGGATCCATATTTTCTTCATGAATTAAATTAATAACCTGTGTCATTTTCACACCCTGTGCAAGTCCGTTATCAGGGTATTTTTTATATTTTGAAAATCTGTCATCCGATAATATTAAAGAAACAGCGTCAGCACGTTCTTTTGTGGCGCCTGAATATTGAAGCCCGTTGGATATTGTTTCCTGCGAAATAACTTCGCCCCTTAAACCGAAATTTTTAAAATACGCTATTATATCATCATATTCATTTAAGCCTATAGTTTCTTTTAATTCATCATAGGCTTGTTTTTGCCTGTCCGTAAAAGCATTTGGATTTCTTAATTTTTTTAAGGGGCATCTTTGTTTTTTTATAGGTTCAAACGTTAGCTGCCCCGTTGTATCTTTAACAAGCACAAGCTCGCGCAAAGGTACATGTCTTTCAGATTCAGGTACATTTACAAGACAAGTTTCAATATCTTGATTAATATCTGAAATCCATTTTTTAATTTCATCTGCATTTGATGCCGTAGCCGAAAGCATGAGCTGTTTCATGTGTTTTGGAGTGTACATAACCGCTTCTTCCCACACGCTGCCCCTTGAATAATCGCCAAGATAGTGAAATTCGTCATATATAACGCCGTCGTACTCTTTATATTTTTGAGATATCTCATCTTCGCCGCCCTGCATTAGAGAATTTTTATAAATTTCTGTTGTCATAACTAAACAGGGCGCATCAGGGTTAATTGAAACATCGCCGGTTAAAAGTCCGACTTTATCTGTATTTATAAGATTGCCTTCCTCATCGTATTCGCCGAAAAGCTTTGCAAAATCAGTATATTTTTCGTTGCTCAATGCTTTTAGAGGGGATGTGTAGATTATTTTTTTGCCTTTATCCAGAGTGTCTTTTATTGCATATTCGGCTATGAGGGTTTTTCCGGTTCCTGTCGGAGCACACACTATTGTGGATTTACCTCCGGTATATGCATTAATCGCCTCTTGTTGATATTTATCTGTGGTAAATTTTGCATGCCCTTCTTCAAACGGAACAGCTTTTTGTTCCTTAGAAGCAGGGGCATCCAGCATCATAATTTTATTAATATCAAAAGTATATTCCTTACGGTCAGGGTGTGTATTCACGCCGTAATGCCTTGAAGTTTTGGGGTAACTGTCCCGCCAATCGGTTTGTTTTGGTCTGTTACGATGATTATTTTTGGTTTTATTGTTTTTGTCTTTTTTGCCGAATGATAAGCCGAAAAGCTCCTGATTGCAGCCCAGCGGAATTATTTTCATTTAAACCTCGTTAATGTTTGCGGATAAAAGGCAATAATGCAAGGACTGATAAACCCATTGCAAGAAACGCAGCCCCTGCGCTTATTTTACCCGCGGTAAAAGTTTTTTGCCCCGCGGGCTGAAGCTGTTTTTTAGGAGTGTCGTATGAATTTACTGCGTTTGATATGGAGGCATTAGGCAATTTATCCGGTGGCGTAACGACTCCGAAATTCAATTGTTCGTTTTTTAGGGGGTTGCCGGTCGTATTATCCCCAAAAGATAGATAAGACAAAGAATTATTCAATCCGCATTTCATTTATTTTATCGCCTTTATCATTGTTAATCTGATAAACCGTATAAATAAAATTATTTGTTATCTGTTTAAAGTTTTGTAAATTTAATTTGAACATGCGGCTTT
>JAJQDG010000159.1 GCA_021202305.1 Candidatus Gastranaerophilales bacterium | reverse complement strand
TAAAATATGCGGCGCCTTCACATTAGAAAAAACCCTGCGCAAACACCATGCAAAAGCTGCTTTCACCCTAGCCGAAACTCTTATCACCCTTGCAATAATAGGTGTCGTTGCTGCGATGACGATACCTGCCGTATTGAATCACGGGAAACGTGTGGGCTATAGAACAGCAGCATTTAAGGCAATGAGTACGCTAAATGACGCTATTATTTTATATAGAAGCGAATATGGCGAACCTGCAAAATGTGCATACTGGGATACAAATCCATACTCATCGACAGGCACATGTACTGCACAATGCACCGGATACACAGAAGAAGGCAATTGTCAGGGCCATACTTGCAAAGAAACGGGGGGATCACTTCCTTCTGATTATAGCGGCAATTTTGGCGACTGCAAAAAATTATTCGACTTTTTTACAGAGAATTTAAATATCACCAAATATTGTACATCAGATGCTTATGAAAATGGATGTATTCCATATTACGGTGGGAATGACACAGTATATCTAAGTAAAAATCCCTCTGCGGATAGTGTTGCTGTAAATAAATCAACAAGCGGGTGCGCCGGATTTCGTCAAAGCAATATATTAAGCAGGCGGGCATTTGTTACAAACGATGGTCTTATATACGTTCCATACAGTTATTTTACCCCCATCTTTATTGTAGATACGAACGGGTTTGCAGGTCCTAACAGATTCGGATACGATTTAATTTTCCTCACCTTTAAAGCTAAACTGGGAGATGATCCGAAAGTATTTACAGGAGGATGTGAGATAGTTGAATCCGGTGGAATTACAACGAGTAAATTATTGTATAACAGATAATTTTTTACGAATGCGGTTAAAAAAAATTACAGATGATTCTTATAATTTTTACATCTAAAATAAAGCTGTTTAATGAAAATTTGGCTAAAAAGCGTATAGGGTTATACGCAAATACGCAGCCTAAATTTTATAACTTCATCGGAAATGCCGCTGATATATAGCCGCATTGCACAAATAGCAAAAAAGAATGCAGGAACATTTAAAACAGGGTTTTTTATATCTTCTTAAAGGGTTGGAACAAGAAGAAAAGAAGAAAGATTAAAACAAAGCGTTCATAACATGCCGGATGATTTAACAAACACAAATTTAATAGAAAACAGGATTTTCACAATAAGGGGTCAGCGGGTAATGCTTGACCGTGATTTAGCGGAGTTGTACGGGGTTAAAACATTCCGTTTAAATGAAGCTGTAAAGCGTAATATAAAACGTTTCCCCAATGATTTTATGTTCAAACTCAATGACAGTGAGCTTAAAGAACTTATCGCAAATTGCGATAGGTTTAGAAATTTAAAGCATTCAAGCAACTTTCCTTATGCATTTACTGAACAGGGTGTAGCAATGCTTGCAAGCATTTTAAACAGTGAAACAGCAATTGAAATAAATATACAGATTGTGCGTACATTTATTAGATTAAGACAGTACACCCTTGCGCAGACGTCTAAAAATGCAGAGATTGAAGAACTTAAAAAAATGCTCATGCTCCATATTGAAAATACGGATAATAGATTTAATCAAGACGAAAAAACGATACAGCAGATAATAAGCGTATTAAATAACTTAATTGAAAAGCCAAAAGAAACAAAGCGCATAGGATTTAGAACAGAATAAAAAAATAGCGGTATTATGTTTCAGCCCAAAATTTAATCCATGTCAAAAGTGCGATATTCGCCCGAGCGCCAATCATAAACTTCAACCTCATTTCTGTTGACACTTTCAACTTCATAGGTTTTATATTCACCTTTGCTGTAGTCGTAAACTTCTATGTCTTTTCCTTTTCTTACCAAATTGCCCCCTTCAATTTCTATATAGGAATTATTTTGCCAATCGTACCCGTCCCAGGCTAAAACAGGAGCAGCGAAAAACGTCAGGCACAGAAGAAGTATAGTCATAGTCCTTTTCATAAAAAACCTTTCTGTAACCATTTTTATAATTCCACAAACTTTAACTTTATAACAAAAACACTTTTTTTGTAAAAATAAAATAAATAACTCCAGGGTTGGCTCCCGGCCCGGAGTTTAAGAGAGATACTTTAAGGTGCTTAGATTTAGTGCTGAATATATTTAATTTTGTAATTTATTTTTACAATAGACAGGTACAGCTAAAATAAATACCCGGATATTAAAAGACACCGTTTCATTTACGGTGTCAGCTATTGTTGTTAGCTTCGGGATTGTGTTGTTAGGTGTCGATAATATTCTGAAATTAGAATATTTGTTGTTAATGCTCTAAATTATGCAAAAAAATCTAATTTTGATTTTGACAAATTTTGTTCAATGGATTGCGCTCTTGAATTTATTCTGTTTAATGAAGGAGCAACAGTCCCCACAAAACCGGTCAAAAGCCCGCCTTCAACCATATTATTTTTTGGAGAAGGAGTGCTGATACCGTAATTCGTCTGAACTCCGCTGCCAAAGCTTGTATTTAGTGTATTATTTACATTTGTTATAGGAGATATGCTCAACATTTTTTCTTCTCTTTTGGTAAATTAACCTGCTTTTTTTAGTGTATACAAAACACTCATTTAGTATATTTCTATTATGAACCTAAAAAAATATTTGTCAACCCTTCTTTATAAAAAATTTATATCCCGCTAATTAAAGGGGATTGGACGTTTTATAAAAAGAAAATTTCTATTAAGTGTAAATTTGACAATAATATTTCAATTAAAAATTTTCAAAAAAGTGAATTTATAAAAAATAATTTTAAAACAAACTAAAAAAAGATGGCGCCTTAAGAATCCAAAAATGCGGGAGCGGGAGCAGCTTTGCTGGTTATTCCCGCGTTGAACGGCATTACGTGTCTAAGGCTCAACGCCTCCGACACTCTAGCCTCTTACCTCTCGCAAAAACTTGCCACCGGCAAGTTTTTGCTCGGCAGAGCCGCCCCGATACTTCACGCCGGCTTCGCGCAGAAATGAGCGGCAAGCTGCCCATGCTTTCGCAACTGAACGTTCCCGCATGCGCATTTGGAATGAAGCTTTTGCCCTTGTAGGCATTTGCTTGCCGTTTTCGCAGCGGGAATGAGCTTTTGCTGCAAGCGCTACCAGCTCCCGCTTCTATAGCTCATCAGAAAGCTGCTTTTTTATAGTGCATTATGAATTTTTAAATGTTAAATTAAGCAAATAAAAGCCGGAAAAAATAAATTTTTCCGGCAATGAAACAAACATTAAACCTATTTGATATTTGAATATGTCCATGCATCCAAATTAGGATTTTCAGCGACTTTAGCATCGGTTTTTTCTTCTTCGCCGGCTTGAACACCACCATGAGCAATCGGTTTATAAATTCTATTATAATATTCAATCAGCATGCGGTCTGAATTAAAGTAAGATTCAGCCGTTCTTTTTGCCTGACGCATAAGGCTTGCCCATTTTTGCGTGTTATCGTAATAAGTTGGAATAATTTCATTTTCCAGAGTATCCATAACACACTGATGATCTTTCCAGTGTCTTTCTTCCCAGGGGATATCATCATCAAGCCCGGGGTATTCAACCGTATAACCGTTTATTCCGGGGAAAGTTCCTTCCACTGTCCAGCCGTCATAAGTTGAAAAGTGAAGTGCGCCGTTTAAATTTGCGCTCATGCCGGACGTACCCGAAGCTTCAAAAGGCCTCAAGGGGGTATTTAACCAGATATCGGTACCCTTTTTAAGTTTTGCAGAAAGTGCAAGCTCATACCCCGGGAGTACAACAATATTTTTCATTGTATAAGATTGTTTTAAAATCTTATTGAACATTTCTTTGCCCATGGCATCATCGGGGTGAAATTTGCCTGCAAATATGAGCTGAACTTTGTTTTCATTTAATAATTTTTCAATGCGCGGTTTATCCATTAAAATAAGCCATGCGCGCTTGTAATCCGCAAACCTTCTTGCCCATGTAATTGTAAGGACATTCGGGTCAAAACGTTTGCCCTGAGTATCTGAAATATACTGAAATAAATCTTTTTTCATTTCAATTTTAGCATTTAAGAGTTCTTCATCAGTTTCAGCATGAGCAATTCTCGGGTCTTGCCAGTATTTTTGATTAACCGCATTTGTAATGGCGCGGATATGGCAGCGGCCTTGAACCCAATCCCACATTTTGTTTGCAACAAGCCCGTGAAGCTGAGAAACGGCATTTGCAATACGGCTCATACGAAGCGCGGCAACCGTTAAGGAGAAATTTTCCCCGCCCAATTCAACAGCTCTTTCTCTTGAGCAGCCTGCAAAAAAGCCCGATTCAAGAAGCGTATCAACCCAGTGGACTTCGTTCCCCGCAGCAACAGGGGTATGCGTTGTAAATACAGTTTTTCTTTTAACGGCGGCTAAATCCCCGTTGTACTGCCTTAAAAGCTCAAATGCGGCAGGCAGCGCATGCCCTTCGTTCATATGAATAACGTCAAACTGATATCCTACTGCCTGTAAAATTCTTACACCGCCGACGCCAAGAACTGTTTCCTGCGCAACGCGGATGCGTTCATCTCCGTCATATAGTTTATGGGAAATTCTTCTTGCCCATTCGCTGTTTCCCTCAATATCCGTTGTTAAAAGATAAACAGGGCAGGTGCTGAATAATTCGGGTTCAACTCTATATGCTTTCACTATTACATCTTCGCCGAATATTTTAACAGTGGTTTGAACATTTATATCGGTAAGAAAATCGTAACGTTTCCTTGTATATGCGACTTCAACCTCGCCGTTTTCGTTAATTCTTTGATCGTAATAACCGTATGACCAGAGAATAGTAACGCCGACCATAGGCATTTTTAAATATCCAGCAGACTGCATATGCGAACCTGCCAAAAACCCAAGCCCCCCCGAATAAGTTGCAAGGGATTGATCCAGCGCTATCTCCATTGAAAAATATGCTACATTTGGTAATGCCATAATAACTTCCTTATCTCACGTAATACTACAAAATGTTAACTCAAAAGAATTTTTAACTGAACACTAACTAATAC
>JAJQDG010000144.1 GCA_021202305.1 Candidatus Gastranaerophilales bacterium | reverse complement strand
CAGCTGCCGTGCGCAAACACCATGCAAAAACAGCTTTCACCCTAGCCGAAACCCTCATCACCCTTGCCATAATCGGCGTTGTTGCGGCGATGACTATTCCTTCTGTTATTACAAATATAAATGAACATCAGTTTAAATCGGCTTTAAAGAAGAATTTTTCTGTTTTTCAAAATACGTTTAATTTGATATACGGCTACAGTTATGATGAATTTAGAGATTGGAATTATACCCATTCTTTAAATTTTACAACAGATGTTGCAGAAAAATTGTTTGAATATCTATCCGTTCAAAAAGTCTGCGGGCATGAAAGCGGGTGTTTTCCTGATATTATATATGCAAAGAATAAAAATAAAGCAAAATACTGGAATTTAGCAGGCGGAGTTGATGCTGAAGGGTACATGTTTATTTTAAATGACGGTACTGCTGTATCACTAAATGTGTTTGCAGTAAATGACAGCGATTTGGGTGTAAATAATTCTACGCTTAATATGCCCACTTTGGGGATTACCGTTGATGTTAACGGTCTTAAAAGCCCAAATATGCTTGGCGTTGATATTTTTACTTTTGCGATAACGGATAAAGGCGTAGTGCCATCCGGTATTGATGATAACAGCAAAAACTGTGATAATCTTAATACAAATTCCAATTGGGACTGCACGTATAAAGTTTTAAGCGGTGAATAAATACAAATTAATTCAAAAACCCTGCAAAATAAGTTTTTGAAGCAAGCTTAAAAAATTACGCAGACAAAACAGGCAAAGCAAGCAAAACGCCTGCAAAACAGCAAGCGTTAAATACATATTTTACAAAATTAATTTTCAGATTCTTCCGTTTGTTTGGGCGGGTATGTGTAATGTTCTCCGCATTTCGGGCAAATGACTTCCTGCTGCTGCCCTTCTTTTAAGACTACGACTTCAAAAAGCTCTTTACAGCTTGAATTTGAACATCTTATTGCCCAGGTCGGTCTTACTATTCTTGCCATTTTTATAATCTCCGTTTGACTCTTTCTTACATATTATAATACCTCAAAGAAAATGGCAACAAAACCTTTGTTTTTGTTATAATATTTTAAGGCGGAGGATTTTTTATGAAAATTTTAATCTCAAATGATGACGGGATAGCAGCTTTAGGCATAAAATCACTTATAAAAACTTTAAGTAAAGAACATGATGTATATGCCATTGCCCCTGACCGCGAAAGAAGCGCTGCGGGGCATTCCCTGACATTACATACTCCAATCCGCGTTGAAGAATTAGATTCTCAATTCGGCGCAAAACGGGTCTGGGTAACATCCGGAACGCCCGGAGATTGCGTAAAAATCGGAATTAATGCAATTTTATCAAAAGAAGAATTGCCCGATATCGTTATTTCAGGCATTAATCACGGACCTAATTTAGGCATTGATATTTTATATTCGGGAACCGTAAGCTGTGCTATGGAAGGGGCAATGCTGGGTGTGCCTTCAATTGCGGTCAGTCTTGCAAGCATGAGCCAGGATCCTTTTTATTTTGATGTTACGGCTAAATTTGTTTCCGTATTTTTAAGGCGCATTGAAAAAATAAAATTTCCCGATAAAACAATCCTTAATATAAACACGCCCGCGCTTGAAGAACATGATGTAGCCGGTGTTCAAATTACCAAGCTTGGCTCTAAAATGTTTACGGATGATTATGAAAAACGTGTTGACCCGCGCGGAAAAACGTATTACTGGATGGCGGGCGAATTAACAACAAAACATGAAGATGACGGAACCGATATTGCTGCGGTCAGAAATAACATGGTTTCTGTTACTCCAATTACCTATCAAATGACAAATAAAGCAATAATGGCAGATTTAGAATGCGAATTTTGCAAAGACGGCATTTGCGATTGGTGGGGCTTTTCAAATACGGAAAATAGGGATTAAAAATGAAAAAACGTGCATATATAAGTGTTTATGACAAAACGAATATTGAAAAAGCTGCAAAAACTTTAGAAAAAGCAGGTTACGAGATAATATCAACCGGAAATACATGTAAATATTTAAAAGAAAAAGGAATAAATGCAATTGAAAGTTCTTCCATAACGGGTTTTAGCGAACTTTTATCAGGCAAGGTAAAATCTTTACATCCTGAAATTTTTGCCTCTTTGCTTGCAAACAAAGAGGAAATAAAAACGCTCAATTTTGCACCGTTTTCTGTCTTAATTGTAAATTTATACCCCTTTGAAAATTATACCGGTCAAAACGAAAATATAGAAACGCTTGTTAAAAATATTGATATAGGCGGCGTTGCACTCCTTCGCGCGGGGGCAAAGAATTATGAAAATGTTGCCGTTATAACAGATTCAAAAGATTATGATTTAGATTTTGAAAATCTTACCTTATTAGACAGAAAAAAACTTGCGCTGAAAGTTTTTGCAAAAACTTCAAGGTACGATTCTTTAATTCTTGAAGAATTGAGCAAAAATTTTGAACTTGAAAACGATTATAAAAATATAAATTTTATAAAAAAACAGGAATTGCGATATGGCGAAAATCCTCATCAAAGTGCCGCATTATATGATTTTAGCGAGAGTATTCTTGATTATGAAATTTTAAACGGCAAAGAATTGTCCTATAATAATATTTTGGATGCAACGGGTGCGATTAATATAGTTTCCGAATTTTTTGATGTAAATGCAGCAGTTATTGTCAAACATTCAAACCCGTCGGGTGCTGCACTCGGCGTTACGCTTGAAGATGCGTGGGATAAGGCTCTTGATTGCGACCCTTTAAGCGCGTTCGGCGGAATTGTTGCTTTCAGCAGGAAAGTAAATATTGAAATTGCAAAAAAACTCACGGCAATGTTTTTAGAAGTTGTAATAGCCCCCGATTTTGAACCGGATGCACTCAAGCAATTAAAAACCAAGAAAAATCTGCGTGTTATTAAAATAAATACCCCGCTTGAAAAATACAAAGACATTCTCTCCGGCGAAATCCGCCTTACACCTTTTGGCGCCTTAATTCAACAGGTTGATAAAAAAGAATTGGATATTGAAACTTTTAAAACCGTAACAAAAGAAAAACCCACGCAAGAAATGATTGAGGATATGGTTTTTGCGTACAAAATTGTAAAACATTTAAAATCAAACGCAATTGTTATTGCAAAAGATTTAAAAACAATCGGGCTTTGCGGCGGGCAGACAAGCAGGGTGGGCGCGGTTGAAATTGCGCTTATGCGCACGGTAGACAGTGCAAAAGATGCAATTCTTGCTTCTGACGGGTTTTTCCCCGCAACGGATAATATCACCGTTGCTGCACAGCACCGCATTAAAGGAATAATACAGCCCGGAGGCTCAATAAAAGATAAAGAGGTAATTGAGCTTGCCGACAAACTAAATATATGTATGATAACAACCGGCATAAGGCACTTTAAACACTAATGGCTAAATCAGACAAAAGAGCAATTTTAGGGCTTTCTATGGGGCATTTTGCCGCAGACTTGTATTCTTCCGCGATAATTCCTTTATATCCTTTAATTACGCAAAAACTGGGGATAACCCTTGCAAGTATCAGTTTAATAATTTCGCTGGGACATCTTGTTTCATCAATGCTGCAGCCCTTGTTCGGCTTTTTTTCAGACAGGATGAAAAGACGCGCATTTATGATAAACGGGCTTATTATGGGCGCAATTTTTATTCCGCTTACAATAACCGCTTCAAATTCTTTTCTTTTGTGTTTGTTTTTAATGCTTGGAATGTGCGGCAATGCGTTATTTCATCCGCAGGTTACTTCGCTTGTTAAAACTTTTTGTTTTAACAATCCCAATGTTATTAAATATATGGGTATTTTCATGGGGCTTGGTACAATCGGATATTCATTAGGACCTGTTATTTCATCCAATCTGGTTGAAAAATTCGGTGAAGGCGCACTTTTATATATAACCGTTTTAGGGCTTTTAACCGCACTTGTTTTATATTTTGTTGTTCCAAAAATTCCCGCCGGTTCCATAAATAAAACAAAAGAAAGTTTCTTTGCCGTAATGAAAGAAATTGTTTCAAATAAAGTTTGCATGATGCTTGCATGGATTGCAACCGTAAAATCAGCAGTAAGTATAAGCTACGGCACGTATATCCCTTTTATTTTAAAGGATTACGGTTTTTCGCTGGATAAAATCGGGCTTATTGTTACGCTTTTTTATATTTTAAGCGGCGTTTCCATGATATTAAGTGCCAAAGCGGAAGAAAAAATAGGCGCCGTAAATATAATCAGGCTTTCCTTTTTTATGATATTGCCATTAAGTTTACTTTTTTGTATTCTTGCAAATATAAACATTTTATGGGCGGTTTTTGTATTTATAATTTCAGGATTTTTCATTAATCTTTCGGTTTCCGTAACAATCGTTGCCGCACAAAAATTGGTGCCGGCTCATTCGGGCGTAATTTCAGGTATTATGCAGGGTTTTTCATGGGGGCTGGGGGCGCTTTCGCTTGTACCAATGGGATATTTGGGCGAGATATGCGGTATAATGCCGATTTTAATTATAATGGCTTCAATTGCCTTTTTAACGGGCATTTTTGGACTTACTAAAAAAGTCAGAGAAGTTCTTTAAAATATTAAGAAATGTTAATTGAATATCTTTTAAAATGTAAATTTTTCAAAGAAAAAATACTTTATTAAAGCATAAGGGATAAGGGATATTTAATTATCGGGAGTTTATTATGGCTATCGGAGCAAAAGACAGGATTGATGTTTTACTGGTTAAAAAATACGCAAGTATGAAAGTTGATAATCCGAACATTCAAAGTTCGATGATAAATCCTGAAAAGATGTATGAGGCAATGAATGATTACGCTCAAATGCATCTTGCCATGATAAATTTACGTCAAAATCTCAAGGACACCTGCATAAAAGCAATTTCTCAAAATATTCAATACAGAAAATCGAGAAATCTTAAAAAGAAAGTGCAGGGCGTTCAAAAAGAAACGCAAAAACAAGATGATAATGCACTTGTTAGTGCAATATAATTGAACTTTTGGTGATTTTCAGCTAAAATCGAAAAATGGAAATTATTTTAGCTTCTAAT
>JAJQDG010000131.1 GCA_021202305.1 Candidatus Gastranaerophilales bacterium | reverse complement strand
AAATGACCATAGTATTATAAAGCACATACTCTTAGCAAGAGAAAAATCTATTATAAATATTTATTATCACGATGAAGAAGCTTTAGCTCGAATGCAGAGTAATATTGACTTAATAATTGGCGAAGAAGAGGTTATGGCAAAAGTTAGATTTATTTATCAACACGATCCTGATAGAGGAATTTTAATTCCAATAGAAGAACCTGTAAAATAATTATATTCTCTACCCCCCTATTTATGCTAAAATAAAGCTATTCGGAGGTATTCATGGCAAACGGAGTTTCTAAAATTTATAGCGATATTGCAGAGTTATTGAAAACTGCACGTTCTAAAGCATGCGTAACAGTTAATTCCATTATGGTGAAAACATATTGGAAAATCGGGCAACGTATTGTTGAAGAAGAACAAGACGGAGCTTTGCGTGCTGAATACGGAACAAAACTTATCGAAAATTTGTCAAAATACCTTACAGATACCTTTGGAAAAGGCTTTTCAGAAGCTAATCTTAAAAACATGCGCCAATTTTATATCACTTATCCTGAATTCGACAGACACTGTCTGGCGAATTTGAGTTGGTCAAACATTGCCAGAATTTTAAGAATCGATAATCCTGACGAAAGAAACTACTATTTAGTAGAAGCTTCTTCTCAAAATTGGTCATACCGACAGCTTGAACGCAATATCAAAAGCGGTTATTATCACAGGCTTCTATCAACTCAAGAAGGGATAAATAACACTGAAAAATGTTTGCCGGCTGTAATTAACACTAAAGAATTTATTAAAGATCCGTATGTCTTGGAATTTTTGGATTTGCCTGAAAATATTGAAGGTAAGGAAAGTACATTAGAATCGGCTTTAATCACTAATTTACAGACATTTTTACTTGAATTAGGCAAAGGCTTTAGTTTTGTAGCTCGCCAATTCAGAATTAGTACAGAAACCGAACATTTCTATGCAGATTTAGTTTTTTACAATTACATACTAAAATGTTTTGTTGTTATTGATTTAAAAACTACTAAACTATCTCACGCTGATATCGGTCAAATGGATATGTATGTCAGGATGTTTGACAATTTAAAACGTGGAATGGATGATAACCCGACTATAGGAATTATACTCTGCACAGATAAATCAGAAACAATGGTTAAATATTCGGTATTAAAAGAAAGTCAGCAGATTTTTGCAAGCAAGTATAAAACAGTCCTTCCCACAGAAGAAGAACTTGCGGATATGATTACTAAGGAAAATATAAAATTATTGACAGAAGAAAACTAATCAAACCCTGTTCAAAAAGTGTTCAACCGGTCGATTAAGGCGGTTGAGTGTGACTTATATAATAATACTTATTAAAAATAATTTAAGACTTTAAAACAGCAATTTTGGAAAGTTATTCTTCATAAGTTATACCAAAAATCTTTTCTTCAATTTCTCGGATGGTTTCGGGTGATATCTCTCGAGGGCTTGCTTTTTCAGGAGAGTATTTATCGTTCAATACCTTATCCTCATAATTTTTTATGTTTTTAAGCAAAGTCATTATTTTAGTTACAATATACAATCTTGATGGTTCAATCCTTTCACTGTTTGATATATCCGTTTTTATAGATTCTAAAAGAGTTCTGCCGAAATTATATAAATCTTCGTGAAATGTTGTTTTGGATTTTATGTATTCAAGCCGTCTATTTTTCCAATTATCAGCAGCTTTCCAACGGCGAAGAGTTCTTTCATTTACATTCAATTGTTTGGCTATACTTTCTAATGTCATAAATTTTTCAGTATAAAGTTTTGCTGCAGTATCTGATAAAACGTGTTTTTCATATTTTGAGTTCCTCCAGCATATACAAGATAACTCATTTTTCAGCATTTTCAAGTCCCGTTTTATTATAAATTCCAATAAGCGGGTTATAATATTCTTTTTCCTGATTTTCTATCAGATTTTTGTATATTTTAACAAAATTAGCTAAACTGTAATACCCTAATGATTTTTGAATAAATGCAACGGGAATGTTTTGTTTCAAGCATAAATTGGCAAAATTGTGCTGTAAGTCACTTGGGAATAGTCTTTGAATTCCAAGTTGTATGGATAAACCTCTTAAAACAACACCTTCAAAATATTGCTGAGGTGATTTTGGAAAATTGAATTTAAAAACAAAATCGCTTGGAGCAGGGTTTGTCTTTTTTAATTTCTTTTGCAAAATGCACGATATTTTATTATCAATCTTCAATATTCTTGCGGCAGTTCCGCCTTTGTTTACAACAAGGCGTTGTTCATAAAGAAAATATTTCAAAAATATTGTGTTATCCTCAAAATTTATCCTATCCCAGGTTAATCCTAATAATTCTGGCACACTTGCACCCGTTGATAGTGAAAGATGTAGAACAGGGTATGCAGCAGGGTATTTTAATTGACAAATCTGTAATAAATAGGCTATCTCATCTTCTGATAAAATATTCATATCAAGTGCATAGACATTTTGAATAATTTTATCACCTCTTGTAACAAGTCTATTTGTTTTAGGACAGACTGCTCTTATTATCCTTTTTAGTAATGAAATATATATGTTAACAGACGTCAGCTGAAATCCTTTGTCAAACATGTATTGTTTGTATTTTGAAACTGTACGGGATGTTATTTCTCTTATGGTTAAATTATCAAAATGTGCTTGTAAATGATTTTTATAATCTGTTTTTTCATGCATAAACCTTTCCAGTTTATTTTCCAAACGCAGACGGGTTAAATAAATATTTGCCGCATTTTTAAACTCCATATTCAGAGGTTCATCAACCTTTATTGAATATATTTTAACCTTTGGCGGGTTTATATTGTTTCTAAAATATTTAATCTGTTCTTTGGTAAATTCAGTTTTTATCTTTCTTAAAAATGCATTAGCATTATATGCATAAGGCTGTTCAATTTTTTGTTCGGATTGTAGTTGCTTTTACTGATTGCTTTTCGAACGGCTCTTTCAGATATACCTTTAATTTCTGCCAGTTCTTTTGTCGTAATCCAGTCTGTATTTGAATTTTGCATCGTCATCTCCTCTCACACATTAACTCTGCTTTCCTCAAAAGTGTAGTCAATGTATCCATATCGAAACATATTAGTTTTGTTTTTTTCAATGCTCAAAAATCACTGTTTAAGTGATATTGAAAAAACAAAATATTTGATGTATTAAGAAAATTTTTCAAACGGAACTAAACGGAACCCGACTTGGTTCCGTTTGTACTATAATAGAGAAAAGGAGTAATATGGTTATAAATTCCGAAACAGAACCGGTATGGGAAAAATATATAACTGAAGATAATTTGCCAACAGAAGATTTAAAATATCTCTGCTCTATTATTGGCTTAGAGGCGACTAAAAAATTAATGTTCAATGCGACAGGAGAAAAGTTTTCAATCCATGCTCACTGCAATCAACAATACAAAAAAACAATATATTATAGATAATTTTGATGGAACTAAATATACAATTAATAAACTTGTGTTAGCTTGCGAAACCACCACAAGATATGTGTACAAGGTTATCAAAGAATTTGTTGAAGAACAGAAGGGCAAATTATAGATGTATGAAAATTATTTAGCTGAATTAAGAAAGGATATGCAATTAACTGATGAATTTGCAGAATTCTATAATCCTTTTGGAAGAAAGGATGTAATCTTAATTTTATCAACATTACATTTTTCTTTAATCAATTTATTCAAATGTATGAATGAAAGATTACCGACCAAAGATTATGCAGCCCATTTTTGGGCGGATCCTAGTCGAGAACTGATTGATACAATTGATAAAATTGAAACATTGCAACACCGATTGAAAAATTCTGAATATTCTTTTCAAATCGAGGAATATAATCAAAGCGTTATTAATAAATGCAATGAATTTCTGAGTTCAAGCGGTGGAAGTACAATTCCTGAACATATGAAAAAAATTGAGTTATATTATGCTGTACCTATTTTTATTAAAACTAATACAGTAAGCATAGAACATCCAAATAATAAAAGTGTTAGTAATCTTATCCCAATAGGTGAAGGTTCATATGCACTAACATACAAATATCATGATAATTATTATAGTAGAGATTTTGTTATTAAAAGAGCAAAAAAAGATTTATCTGAAAAAGAATTAAAACGATTTAAACAAGAATTTGAAATAATGAAAGGACTAAAGTCTCCTTATATTGTCGAAGTTTATTCATATGATGATAATAATAATTCGTACATTATGGAATATATGGATTATACCTTGGATAAATTTTTAAAACTTAATAACGATAAAATATCTTCCGGTGTTCGAAAATCAATAATATTACAATTATTGAAAGCATGTAAATATCTACATGAAAAAGGTTATTTACATAGAGATTTATCTCCAAGCAATGTTTTAATTAAAGTATATGATGATGTATTGGTTGTAAAGATTGCAGATTTTGGTCTAGCTAAAAATCCAGAAAATAAGTTAACTACAGTCAATACTGAGTTTAAAGGCTATTTTAATGATCCTAATTTGAAACTTGAAGGTTTTAACAATTATTCAATATCACACGAAATATATGCTCTTACAATGCTTGTATATTTTATTACGACTGGTAGAACCAATACATCTAAAATAACAGATAGAAAATTAAATAATTTAGTTAGGAAAGGGCTTGGAGATAAATCTAACCGTTATAAATCTGTTGATGAATTATGTGAGGCTTATCGAAATTTGTAGGTTCCGTTTGGTTCCTTAAAAAAGTTCCGTTAAGGTTCCGTTTTGTAACAGAAAATTTTTTTTACGGAACCTGAGTTACTTTTTTGATATCAAAAGTCCCATGTTTGTTATCGGGTATTACCTTACAGAAATAAGGCTTTAAGGCATATTGTTACAAACTTTTTATGTATTTATGAGTACAATAGTCCTAAAATCGGACATATCGGACTTTTCTGTAACCCTAAATTATTCTCAAATTCTTTTACACTGAGGGACTTTGAGGCAAGTTCCCTTTTTCTGTATTGTCCTGTTTCTTTACATACAACCCGCACTGTTAGCCGAAAGTCAAGCGCAGCAACTAAAAAGAACCAACTTTCCGAAATAATCATTCTATCCGTTCGACCGGAAAAAGTCCGAAAAGTCCG
>JAJQDG010000197.1 GCA_021202305.1 Candidatus Gastranaerophilales bacterium | reverse complement strand
ATTCAAAATCACTAAATAAAAGCTTAAATTTAATTAAAGAAAAGAATAAAATATTTCAATACGAAGATGAAATTGGCGGTTTTAATTTAATGGAATTAAGAAATCGTAATGTGAAATTCAATATAAGTAATCGTCCAAATCTTTGTTATCCTTTTTACTTAGACCCTAATACAAAAGATTCTAATGGTTTATACAAAATTTCACTTGAAGAACAGCAAGGATATATAAAAGTCATGCCTGCAATATCACAAGGTGTTCAGACGGTTTGGAGATGGGGCAAGGAAGAAAAATCGAGAAAAAGCCTAAACATCGAAATATTTGGAAAAGACAATCAAAACGGCGGTTATATGATTGTTCAAAAATATAGAAAAACAACAAAAATGCAAAGAAGTATCTGGGACGAAAAAGAATTTGTAAATGAACGAGGTACTGAGACAATAAAAGAACTATTTCACAATAATTATTTTGATTATCCCAAATCACCATTTCTTCTAAGAAGAATTCTGGAATTAAACTCTCAAAATAATGACCTTATTCTTGATTTTTTCTCCGGTTCTGCAACAACAGCCCATGCCTGTATACAACTTAATGCAGAAGACGGCGGAAACAGAAAATTCATAATGATTCAACTACCCGAAACAATTGATGAAACATCAGAAGCATATAAGGCAGGTTATAAAAATATTTGTGAAATCGGCAAAGAACGCATTCGTCGTGCAGGAAAAAAGATTAAAGAAGAAAATCCCGATAAGAAAATTGATATCGGCTTTAGAGTATTCAAGGTTGATGATACAAATATGAAAGATATTTATTATTCGCCTAAAAACTACAGTCAAAATCTTTTAGACCAACTGGAAAGCAATATCAAAGAAGACAGAACCGACGAAGATTTACTGTACGGCGTTTTACTTGGTTGGGGTGTAGAACTTTCATTACCGCACAGAGTAGAAACAGTTGAAGGTAAAAAAGTTCATATAATAAATGATAATGACCTTATAGCTTGTTTTGAAGATGAAATTCCAGATATTGTTGTAAGATATATTGCAAACCTGAAACCAACAAGAGCGGTATTTAAAGACAGTTCATTCAAAACGGATGACTATAAGATAAATGTTGAAGAAATATTTAAGCTGATTTCGCCTGATACAACCGTTAAGGTTATATAGGGGGGCGGAATGAAGATTAAATTTAAACACCAAAAGTTTCAATCAGATGCGGCAAAAGCCGTATGTGATGTATTTGAAGGGCAGCCTTTATTATCTTCAAGTTATATGATTGACAGAGGTTTTTCAACTGGCAGCGAGCAGCAAAATTTATTTGCAAGAGAGGCTCAAACAGGTTTTAAAAATGCACCTTTAATTCCAAGTTTAAGCGGCAGCACCATATTGGACAACTTACAAAAAGTCCAAAGGATAAACCAAATTGAACCCTCAAAAGAATTGGACGGAAGATTTAATTTATCCGTTGAAATGGAAACAGGGGTAGGAAAAACTTATACTTATATCAAAACAATGTATGAATTATACGGGCGTTACGGCTGGAGCAAATTTATAGTTGTTGTTCCAAATATTGCTATTAGAGAGGGGGTTTATTCCTCGTTCAAATCAACACAAGAACACTTCGCGGAAGAATACGGAAAGAAAATAAAATTTTTTATCTACAATTCTGCAAGATTAAACGAGATTGAACAGTTTGCAAATGACGGCGGGTTAAATGTTATGATTATTAATTCGCAAGCTTTTAATGCAAAAGGAAAAGACGCGCGCAGAATTTATATGAAACTTGATAGTTTCAGAAGCAGAAGACCTATTGATGTTATTTCTGCAACAAATCCGATTTTAATTATTGATGAACCTCAATCTGTAGAAGGCACTGTAACAAAAGAGCGTCTAAAAGAGTTTAATCCTTTAATGACCCTTAGATATTCTGCAACTCATAAACACGATTATAATATGGTTTACCGGCTTGACGCTATTGAAGCCTATAACAAAAAACTTGTTAAAAAGATTTCCGTAAAAGGTGTAACCGTATCAGGTACAACTGCAACAAACAGTTATGTCTATTTACAGGGAATAAACTTATTCAAAGACAAAAATCCGACTGCAACGATCGAGTTCGATTGCAAGAGGGCAGGCAGTGTTAAAAGAATTACCCGTAATATATCCAATGGGGATAACCTTTGGGATTTATCAGGGGAATTAGATGAATACAAAGACGGTTACACTGTACTCGGGATTGACGGCAGAGATAATTCACTTGAATTTGTAAATGGAATAAAACTTAAAATTGGGTCTGCAATAGGTGAAATAAATGAGAACCAAATAAGAAGACTGCAAATAAGAGAAACAATCCTTTCTCATTTAGCAAGAGAAAGACAGCTGTATTATAAAGGAATAAAAGTTCTTTCTTTATTTTTTATAGATGAAGTAGCCAAATACAAACAGTATGATTCTGACAATAACGAACTTAACGGAATTTATGCGGATATGTTTGAAGAAGAATATGAAAATGTTTTATCAAATCTTCAATTAAAACTTGCCGAAGATGATTATATCAGGCATATCAAAAGAATTTCCGCTAAAGAAACTCACGCAGGATATTTTTCAATAGATAAAAAAAGTAAACGAATAATTAATTCCAAAGAAGATAAAAAACAAGGCGGCTCAGCCGATGTCGATGCGTATGAATTGATTATGAAAAACAAGGAACGCTTGCTTGATATGAGAGAACCCGTAAGGTTCATCTTCTCTCACTCTGCTTTAAGAGAAGGCTGGGATAATCCAAACGTATTTCAAATCTGTACACTTAAACAAAGCAGTGCAGGAGATAGGAAACGTCAGGAAATCGGGCGTGGTTTAAGATTATGCGTAAACCAAAATGGCGAAAGAATGGATGCCGGCAAAATTGGCGAAGCCGTTCATGATATTAATATTCTAACCGTTATTGCAAATGAATCTTATGAAAAGTTTACAAAAGCATTGCAGGCAGAAACTGCAGAGATTATTGCTTCAAGACCTCAAATTGTTGATGAAAAATTGTTTATTGACAAACTTATTGCAGATAACAAGGGAATTGAACAGCTCATAGATACCAACCTTGCAAGAAGAATTAATAACAGCTTGATAAGAAACAACTATGTAGATGATGAAGGCAAACTTACCGATAATTTTTATGAGGCTAAAAAAGCGGGAAATGTTGTCGTTCCGGATGTATTAAAAGGGTATGAAAATGCAATTATCAATATCTTAGATGGGATTTATGACGCTGAAATCTATAAACCGGAAGACGCAAACAAAAGCAGACCCGCACTTGAAATTGATGATGATAAATTAAATAAAAAAGAGTTTAAAGAGCTTTGGAGTAAAATTAACGCAAAATCAGCTTACGTTGTTAATTTTGAAACAGGGGAACTTATCAAAAAATCCGTAAATGAGATTGACAAAAAACTTTATGTTACTCAATTATTCAGTGTTGTTGAGCAGGGCGAACTCAATCAAATTAGGTCTAAACGAGAACTGATAGAAGGTAAAGCCTTTTCAAATGCTGATAAGACAAGAGAAAAAATAGACATAAGCGATTGTTATGTTAAATATGACCTTGTTGGAAAAATAGTTGACAAAACCAATTTAACCAGAAAAACTGTAGTTGGAATTTTAAAAGGTATAAGAGCTGATAAATTTGATATGTTCAAAGCAAACCCCGAAGACTTTATAATTAAAGTTTCAAACTTAATAAACGAACAAAAAGCAACGGTTATTATTGAACATATTACATACAATAAATCAGATGAAGTATTTTCATCGGACATCTTTACAGAACCGACACTTAAACAAATTGCAAACAATAATCTTATAAGTTCCAAAAAAGGTCTGTATAACTACCTTGTTTATGATTCTGATGTTGAAAAGAAATTCGGACAGGAACTTGATAATAACAGTGAAGTTTCTGTATATGTTAAACTTCCGAAAGGTTTCTATATAAATACTCCTGTTGGTCATTACAATCCTGATTGGGCGATAGCATTCAATAAAGGAAGCGTAAGACACGTCTATTTTGTGGCTGAAACAAAAGGGTCTATGTCTACTATGCAGCTTAAATCGATAGAACGAGCCAAAATAGATTGTGCAAGGGTTCATTTTAAAGCCATAAGTTCTGATACTGTTAAATATGACATCGTGAACACATACGAAACCTTGTTGGAAAAAGTCAGAAGTTAATCTGATAACAGAAGATTTAGAAATTTAAAGGAGAAATAATTTTATAGAGTTAATTATTGGTTTTGTATCAGCATTATTAATCGCATGGGATAATAACCGGTATTGTCAGATTTAGGTACCTGTTTGACCACAGCCCCAATTTGATGTCACATTTTGTAACATCAAATTATTAAACTCAGTTTGCGTTAATTGAAACGCAAAATCGTCCGGAAAGCGTTCAATATTTCTTTAACTGCCTGATTTAAGCTTCTCGTTTTAACCCGGTACATTTCCGCCAAATCTAATATTTACCGTTTTTCGTATTCCGGCTGCCATTTATATCTTGATTGCGTAATATTATTTTACCGTTGAATTTTTTAGATTTTATATTTAATGACGTGCAATCATCGGATAAATAATCTGTTAACATAAAACTTGTGTTTTTCCCAATGGGAAATATTTGTCTGAAAATATAGCTGTTTGTGTTTTATAATATGCCCCCCCGGTTTATACATGCTGAAATATCGTATGCATCTCTTACGTATAGACTGCGCGTATTTTCTTCCTCATGAAATACTTTTAAGCATGTATCTTTTGCCATCTGTTTAATGCTAAGGACATCGCCTTCAATATCATTTGCTGCTCTGTTCATTGTTTTAATTCCGCCAATTATAGCACCTGCGGCAATTCCTGTAACAGAAAGCCCGCCTGTCATTATTCTGGATATTACAATCGCCCCGGTTGCGGCACCTGAAATAGTAGTTGCTGCCAAATCGACCATATTAATAAAAGAGCCGTATAAATAAAATCAATAAATATTACAATATATTAACCCTGTTTTGTAAATTTTTTACTTCTTTTTTATATTTAAATATTAATTTTAATTTTTGATTACCCCTAAAATTCAATTATATTGCACACTTTAAAAAAGAA